>JAFSHE010000141.1 GCA_017440445.1 Oscillospiraceae bacterium
TAAACAAAACAGACCGTCCCGATGCTCGTAATAAAGAGGTCGTTGACGAGGTGCTGGAGCTTCTGCTCGACCTCGATGCAACAGAAGAACAGATCGACAGCCCTGTTGTGTTCTGTTCGGGAAGAATGGGCGTTGCTTCTTTCTCTCCCGATCACATGGGAACGGATTTCAAGCCGCTGTTTGATAAGATAGTTGAGCATATTGATCCTCCTGAGGGCGACATCGACGGCGAGCTTCAGGTGCTGGTATCCTCTATTGACTATAACGAGTACGTAGGCAGAATTGCTATCGGACGTATCGAACGCGGTGTTATGAAGCAGAATCAGGAGGTAATGGTCTGCGACCACCTTGGCAGAACAGAGCCTTTCAAGGCAAAGATTGTTTCGCTTAATCAGTTTGAGGGCCTCATCAAGGCTCCTGTAACTGAGGCAAAGGTCGGCGATATCGTGTGCTTCTCTGGTATCGAAGGCGTCACTATCGGTCAGACCATAACCTCTGTCAGCTGTCCCGAGCCACTGCCTTTCGTAAAGATATCCGAGCCTACCGTTGAGATGACTTTCTCCGTAAACACTAGCCCCTTCGCAGGCAGAGAGGGTAAGTTTGTTACCTCCCGTCAGATACGCGAAAGACTTCAGCGTGAGCTGCTTAAGGACGTTTCGCTTCGTGTTACAGACAGCGATACACTTGACGCGTTCAATGTAGCTGGCAGGGGAGAGATGCACCTTTCTATTCTGATCGAAAATATGCGCCGTGAGGGCTACGAGCTTTCCGTTTCAACTCCCCGTGTTCTTTACAAGGAGATAGACGGAGTTAAGTGCGAGCCTGTTGAGCGCCTTGTGATCGATGTTCCTGAGGCTTGTGTCGGCTCTGTAATGGAGAAGATCGGCCAGCGCAAGGGTGAAATGATCGATATGCAGCCTGTGGGCAGCCGTACAAAGCTTGAATTCCTTATTCCTTCCCGTGGTCTGTTTGGTTACAGAAGTGAGTTTATGACTGATACCAAGGGCGAAGGTATTATGAATACCGTATTTGACAGCTATCAGCCGTATTTTGGCGACATTCCCAGAAGAACTGTCGGCTCTCTTGTTGCATGGGAGGACGGTCAGGCTATTACCTACGGTCTGTTCAATGCACAGGAGCGTGGTACTCTGTTTATTGGCGCAGGCGTTCCTGTTTATGAGGGAATGATCGTTGGTGTGTCTCCAAAGGCAGGCGATATTGTTGTTAATGTATGTAAGAAAAAGCATCTTACCAATACACGTGCAAGCGGCTCTGATGATGCGCTGCATCTCATTCCTCCTAAGGTAATGAGCCTTGAGGAGAGCCTTGAATTTATTCAGGACGACGAGCTTGTTGAGGTAACACCCAAGAGCATTCGTATCCGCAAGGTCATCTTAGAGCGCGATCTGCGCCTTAAGGCAGAGGCTAAGAGCAAAAAACAGTAAATTTTTATCGGGTAGCCCAGTGCTGCCCGATTACTTTGTGAGGCGATAAAATGGTTAAAGATATGACCACTGGCGCAGTAGCGCCGATATTGTTGAAATTCTCGCTTCCTTTACTTGTAAGTGTGGTTTTCCAGCAGCTTTACAGTATCGCGGATAGTGTTATAGCAGGTAATTTTATCAACAAAGACGCGCTTGCTGCTATCGGTGCTTCTTATCCGATAACGATGATTTTCCTTGCAATCGGTACAGGAATGAATATCGGCTGCTCGGTCGTTATTTCGACATTCTTTGGCGCAAAAGACATGAAGAGCATGAAAACCGCAGTCTTCACATCACTTATTTCCTGCTTTGTACTTGGAATTGTGCTGACTGTTGTTGGTTTCTTTACCAGTGGGCTTTTTCTGGAGCTTCTCGGAACAGATATCTCAGTTTTTAAAGATGCACAGGATTATCTGAACATCTACGTTTTCGGCCTTGTCTTCTTGTTTATATACAATATCTGTACAGGAATATTCACCTCGCTCGGCGACTCGAAAACGCCGCTGTATTTTCTGATTGCGTCATCACTTGGAAATATTGTTCTTGATATTCTTTTCGTTGTGGTGATACCTATGGGTGTACCAGGTACAGCCTGGGCTACTTTTATTTGCCAGGGTGTATGCTCGGTACTTGCTTTTATAGTGCTTATGAAGCGCATAAAAAAGATTGAAAGCCCGAAATTCAGGCTTTTCGAGCTTTCCATGCTTTCTCGAATTGCAAAATTATCTGTCCCCAGTATCCTTCAACAGAGCTTTGTTTCTGTCGGAAATCTGTTTATTCAGAGCCTTATCAACGATATGGGCGCGGCAGTTATTGCGGGTTACTCCTCGGCAATCAAGCTGAACACCTTTGCGGTAAACGCAATGGCATGCGTTTCGGGCGGAATAAGCTCATTCACCGCACAGAACATCGGCGCAGGTAAGCACGAACGTATCCCGCAAGGCTTCAAGGCAGGCTTCGTATTTACGGCAATATGCGTTGTA
>JAFSHE010000142.1 GCA_017440445.1 Oscillospiraceae bacterium
CATAAGCGAAGATGAAAGCTCGTATATCCTGTCAGCTTCGTTAATGTCGTCAAGAATAAGCAGGGTATGCAGATAAATGCAGTAGTAGTCGGCAAGCGACAGTCTTGAAGTGATATTTTTCAGATCTGATTCACAGGGAGCAGTGTTATAGCCCTTGAGAAGCTGAAGCGCAGCCTGCGCGTCTCCGTGATTCTTGTGATACTCGGCAAGAAGTGCAATAATGTCATTTGCGGTCTTGATATCATTAGTGGAAACTGCTTTGTTATAGGCACTGTACATTTCTTGCTTGGTACTCTCAGACATAAGACCACCGTCTTTGGTTTCCTTCAGGAAATTATTGTACTTGCTCATAGCTTTCCTCATGAAAAAACACAGGGAGATAAAATATCCCAATACAGCAATCACTATTGCAATTGGCGCTTTTATCAGAAAAGCATTCAGTAGCTCACGATCACCGTTCTTTCCATTCCATAGGTCAGGAATAAAGAGAATGAGGAAGAATATCAGCGCCCATATTCCAATTGCTTTTATGGTACTTATTATATTGTTTTTTTTCATGCGTTAAGCAATTCAATAAGAATATCCAGTCCCTTGTCTATCTCCTCGTAAGAGATAGTCAGAGGGGGGAGGAGTCTTACCTTAGTCTTAGCGGTAAGCAGTAGCAGTCCCTTATCGAGCGCAGCCTTAACGATGTCGCCTGCGACCTTAGTTTTGAGCTGAATACCTATCATCAGACCCATTCCGTCAACAGAAACGACCTCGGGGCAGGAGAGCAGCTTTTCCTTGATATAAGCGCCCTTTTTCGCTACCTCGTCAAGGAATCCATCAGAAGTCACTGTGCTGAGAACAGCGTTTCCGCCGGCGCAGGAGATGGGATTTCCACCGAATGTGGAGCCGTGAGTGCCTGCTGTAAGTACATTTGCGCACTTGTCACCCGAAAGGCAGACACCTATCGGAACGCCGCCCGCGAGACCCTTAGCGAGTGTTGTAAGGTCGGCTTTTTTTCCGTAGTTGTCGCCTGCAAGGAATTTACCCGTTCTGCCAACACCCGTCTGAACCTCGTCAGCAATGGTGAGAACGTCCTTCTCAGCGCACAGCTTGAATATCTCATCAACAAATTCAGGCTTAAGAGGCATTACACCACCCTCGCCCTGAATGTACTCGAACATGACCGCACAAACGGTATCGTCAAGCTTTGCGCGCAGATCGTCTATGTTGTTAGCCTCAACGTAGATAAAGCCTTCAACGAAAGGGAAGAAGTAGTTGTGGAAAACGTCCTGTCCTGTTGCGGAGAGAGTGCACATAGTTCTGCCGTGGAAGGAGTTCACCAGCGTGATGATGTTATGGCGTCCCTTGCCGTACTTGTCAAAGCTGTATTTTCTTGCTATCTTTATAGCGCACTCATTAGCTTCCGCGCCGCTGTTACCGAAGAACATATCGGTGTAGCCTGCGGTCTCGCAGAGTGCCTTCGCGAAATCAGCCTGTACCTTGGTGTAGTAGTAATTCGAGGTGTGCTGGATATTGTGAGCCTGCTCGCAGACCGCCTTTACCCATGCTTCGTTACAGTAACCAAGAGAGTTAGTTCCGATTCCGCTGCCGAAATCTATATATTGCTTGCCGTTTTCGTCAGTGGCAATACGATCTTCGCCTTTATCAAGAACAAGATCATATCTGCCGTAGCTAGGCATGACATATTTGTTGAATTGTTCTATTGTACTCATTTTATTTACCTCTTAGGGAATGATCATCGTGCCTGCACCGAGGTCGGTCAGCAGTTCAATGAGAATGGAATGGGGGATACGTCCGTCAATGATGTTAGCCTTGGGAACACCGCGGCGGACAGCCTCAACACAGCACTCTACCTTGGGGATCATACCGCCCGAAACGATACCCTGCTTTTCAAGATAGGGTATCTCACTTACACCTACGGTGTGGATAAGTGTATTTTCGTCGTCCTTATCCTCAAGCAGACCGATGATATCGGTCATAAGAATAAGGCTGGAAGCCTTCAGCTCTGC
>JAFSHE010000143.1 GCA_017440445.1 Oscillospiraceae bacterium
ACGACCTCTAGCGTGACAGGCTAGCGTTCTAACCAACTGAACTACCGGGCCATTGGTGGGAGTTACAGGGCTCGAACCTGTGACCCTCTGCTTGTAAGGCAGATGCTCTCCCAGCTGAGCTAAACTCCCATCATAGCTGTCATTCTCTTGAGCTTTTGTTTCGCTCTCGTTCCTGACGACTATTATATTATACACGTTTGCAACCATTTTGTCAAGCGTTTTTTTAAACTTTTTTTTAATTTTTTATTCTTTGAGCAAGTTCAACATTTCATCTGTTGAAAACTCGTACTTCTTATTGCAAAAATGACAACAAACCTCTGTTTTTTGCTGCTCTGCGGCAAGTTTTTCTATCTCTTTCCTGCCCATACTGATAAGAACTCTCTCTGTTCTTTCCCTGGAACAGTCACAATGATAAACCGCTTCCCAGCTATCCAGAACTTCTGCACCAAGTCCCTCAAGAGCCATCATTGCGATCTCCTCGGGAGGCATATTCTTCTCAAGCATAATAGATATGGACTCCATATTGGTGAGATTACGTTCGATAATGTCAACAGCCTTATCCATAACAGGCGGAACGAGCTGTACCATATATCCTCCCGCAGCTTTTACAGTTGCATCTTCATTAAATATGATACCAAGCGCACATACTGTGGGTATCTGCTCGCTTATAGAATAGTATGCCGTGATATCCTCCGCAATATTCCCCGAAACCAGAGGGATCTGTCCTACATAAGGCTCTTTAAGCCCCATATCCTTTACAACGGTAAGAAATCCGTCGTTTCCTACACAGCCTGCAACGTCAAGACCTCCATCTGATTTGAGAGGGAGCTGTACCTTGTCGTCGCCTGCACAGCACTTCACGTTGCCCCAGTTATCTGCGACCACCATAAGCGTGCCTGCGGGACCGCCGCCGTTCACACGGAGAGTAAGCGTATCTCCGTCACTTTTGAGCATAGCGCCCATTATCGACCCTGCCGTTACCATCCTGCCGAGAGCCGCAGTAACAACAGGTGTACACTCATGCAGACGCTGAAGCTCACGCACCATATCAGTCGAATCTATTGCCGAGCATAATACGCTTCCGTCCTCGGAGAGCGTTCTGACTATCTTTCCCATAGCTGTATCTCCATTATATGTGTTTATTGATTTTTTGTGAATACCTTAATATAATAGCATACTTTCTTTCATTTTGCAAGAGCAAACAGCAGAACGTCCTTTTTGTATATTTATATAGTATATAGCAGAAAAGTCGGTCAAAACGCCGAATATATCAAAAAGCACTTGAAATATCTGAAGAAGTATGGTATCATATAGATATAAACAACAAAAACTTTCCACAATTCAAAGAGGTTTTAGGATGATATACACAGTAACATTCAATCCTGCGCTTGACCTTGTCGTATGCGCAGACACCATCAGGGCAGGAGGAATAAACAAGCTTCGGGACGAAAAGATATTCCCCGGAGGAAAGGGCATCAACGTTTCCCTTGTCCTTGCGCAGCTTGGGATAAGATCAAAGGCTCTTGGCTTTGCAGCGGGATTTACGGGGGAGGAGATAATCCGCCGTCTTTCCGAGGCAGGCATCGAAACGGACTTCGTTCGGCTGAAATCAGGCTTTTCACGCATCAATATGAAGCTCAGAGCGGACGAGGAAACGGAGTTCAACGGACTGGGTCCCGATATCGGAGCGGACGAGCTTAGCGAGCTGTTCAGGAAACTGGATGAACTTAAAGATAACGATACGCTGGTTCTGGCGGGAAGTATTCCGTCATCCCTCCCGTCCGATATCTACGAGAAGATACTTGCGCAGCTTTCAGGGCGAAACATCCGCACGGTTGTGGATGCCTCAAACGACCTGCTGCTCAATGTGCTGAAATACAGACCGTTCCTTGTAAAACCAAACAACATCGAGCTTGGAGATATGTTCGGTACGGTGCTTGAAACCACCGGACAGATAGCCGAGCATGCCGAAAAGCTGCGTCAGATGGGCGCACGGAATGTACTTGTTTCTATGGCAGGTGACGGCGCACTGCTTATTGACGAAAACGGCACGCTCCACAGATGCGGAGTGTGCCGCGGTGAGGTAAAAAACTCTGTCGGTGCGGGTGATTCCATGGTAGCAGGGTTTATCGCAGGATGCGAAAAGGACTTTGACTACGCATTGAAGCTTGGCACTGCATGCGGAGGGGCGACAGCTTTCTCCGAGGGGCTTGCCGAGAAAAGCGATATAGACAGGCTACTGGCAGAGCTTATATAAAATCCGCGGCGGCAGCCGCAGGCGGAGGTGTAAGTATGAGAGTTATTCAGGGCAAAGGAGTATCCGATGGTATAGCTGTCGGCAGGATACGTTTCTACAAGCGGGACGAGCTTAGCATACTCTGTGAGCGCATAGACGACCCCGACGAAGAACTGCGCCGCTTTGAGGAAGCAAAGCTTACCGCCGTATCACAGCTTGACGCATTATACAACAAAGCACTGACCGAGGTCGGCGAGGAGAATGCCATGATATTCGATGTGCATCGCATGCTTATCGATGAC
>JAFSHE010000144.1 GCA_017440445.1 Oscillospiraceae bacterium
AATAATGAAAGGTGCCTTGTTGCGGTTTGTAAGCACAGGGTTCTTTGTGTAGCCCTCGAAGGGACCCCATACGGAATTGCTCCTTGCATAGGTTATCATGTGACCGTATTCCGTGCCGCCCTCGGCAGCCATTAGGTAGTAGCCGCCATTTATCTTGTACATGTGAGGGCTTTCGAGATAACGACCGCCCGAGCCCTGCCACAGACAGCGGCGGGGAGAAAGCCTTTCGCCTGTTTCAATGTTTATCTCACACTGGATAACACCGCTCTTGCCCTCGTCATCTGTGCCGTTGCTCATGAAGTATGTATGACCGTCCTCAAACAGCAGTGACGGGTCGATACCGCCCTGGTCAACGAAGATAGGGTCGCTCCATTCACCGTGGATATCGTCTGTGTACACATAGAAATTCTGGTGAGTGGTGTCGTTTGTCGTTACCATGTAGAAGCGACCGTTGTTATAGCGGATAGTGGGAGCGAAAACTCCGCCGCTGCTGTTTATCTTTTCCAGCATGACCTGATTTTTGCGGGTGAGGACATAGCCTATCTGCGTCCAGTTTACAAGGTCCTCGCTCTGGAACAGCGGAACTCCGGGGAAATACTGAAACGAGCTGCATACCATGTAGTATTTTCCCTCTGCAAAGCAGACGCTGGGGTCGGGATAAAAGCCCTTCAGTACAGGATTGTTATAGGTAGACATGTTATATTCTCCTTAGAAAAGATATTTCATGTACATTTTATCAGAAATAAGCTGACGTGTCCATGCAAAATCTGTCCAATGATAGCATTTTTCTGCCATCAGTTTTTCCGAAAGCCGTTGAACCATGCACGGCTTTCAAAGGGGAGCTTCTTCGGAGCGTTCACCGCCTCTGCCGCCACTCCCACGGGAAGGATGCAGACAAGGTCATAGTCTGCGGGGACGCCAAGACGGTCAGCAAGCTTTCTGCCGATGTTATCCTCGTCTGTGATGTGTCCCTCGTACCAGCAACTTTCGTAGCCAAGCTCCTTTATGGCGAGGAGCATGTTCTGTATCGCAGCGGAGTAATCCTGCACACTGAAGCACTTGTCACGGTAGGCACAGACCCTTTTTGTCAGCACACATATAAGTGCGGGCGCACTTTCGCACACAGGCGGGTCGATAAGCGCTTTCAGCTCGGAGAGCAGCTGTGGCTCGTCCACGGCGATAAGAGAGGTAGTCTGCTTGTTGCATCCCGATGGTGCGGCAAGTCCCGCCTCCATTATCAGCCTGAGATGCTCCTGAGGTACAGAGGTCGGCAGATATTCTCCACGGTAGCTGTGGCGGGTAGTTATGGCTTCATATACGGTCATTGTGAAATCTCCTTCTGACTGTGTCCGTTTTTTGACAATGTTTGGGTGATATACTTGTCAATTGATGTGTTGTATTATATAAATTTTATCATATAGGTATCAGAAATTCAACAGAAAAATGTCCTGTTTTGACAATATTAACGAAAATATCTGGCATTTTTTTAACTATCTCAACGGTGAAGCCTTAAAATAAGTTTTTTTGTACGTTTTTATGCTATTACCACCTCTGTGATAAGAAGAATTGGAACTTTATTCTATTGACAACACCTTGTATATATGGTATTATATTTATGGCGAAGATACACAATCTAGTGTACTTCCGTCAACTTCATTCCAAATATAGTGCCGTGGCGGTACAGACATATAATGCCCGGCTGAAAGGATGTATATAAATGGGCAACCTTACAGAAGGATGGAAGAATTTTGTTCCAGGAAAATGGTGTGACAATATCAATGTCCGTGATTTTATCCAGAGGAACTATACTCTTTACGAGGGAGACGAGGAGTTCCTTGCAGGCCCCACAGAGGCTACAAAAAAGCTGTGGGCGCAGGTGATGGAGCTTTCAAAGCAGGAGAGAGAGGCAGGCGGCGTGCTGGATATGGATACAAAGATCGTATCCACTATCACATCCCACGGTGCAGGCTATCTTGATAAGGAGCTTGAGCAGATAGTGGGCTTCCAGACGGACAAGCCCTTCAAGCGTTCTCTCCAGCCTTTTGGTGGAATACGTATGGCAGAGGCTGCCTGCTCACAGAACGGTTATACTGTTGACGATGAGGTCGTAAAGATATTCACTGAGTACAGAAAGACCCACAATCAGGGCGTTTTTGACGCATACACTCCAGAGATGAGGCTTGCGAGAAAGTCTGCGATAATCACAGGACTTCCCGATGCTTACGGCAGAGGTCGTATCATAGGCGACTACCGCAGAGTGGCTCTTTACGGTATCGACATGCTGGTTGAGGACAAGAAGCAGCAGCTTGCTACCGCTCCCGTCCGTATGACCAGCGAGAATATACAGCTCCGTGAGGAACTTTCCGAGCAGATCCGTGCCCTCGGTGAGCTGAAGAAGCTCGGCGAGATATACGGTTACGATATCTCCAAGCCTGCAAAGAATGCAAAGGAAGCTATACAGTGGCTGTACTTCGGCTATCTTGCTGCCGTAAAGGAGCAGAATGGTGCGGCTATGTCGCTTGGAAGAACATCTACATTTATCGATATCTACATCCAGCGTGATCTGGAGGCAGGACTTATCACAGAGGAGCAGGCGCAGGAGTATATCGACCACTTCATCATGAAGCTGCGTCTTGTAAAGTTCGCAAGAACTCCCGAGTATAACGAGCTTTTCTCGGGCGACCCCACATGGGTGACAGAGTCAATCGGCGGTCTTAACATTGACGGTAAGCCGCTGGTAACAAAGACTTCGTTCAGATACCTGCATACGCTTGATAACCTCGGCACAGCGCCTGAGCCTAACCTCACAGTGCTGTGGTCTGTTGGACTTCCCCAGAAGTTCAAGGAGTACTGTGCGAAGATGTCAATACGCACATCCTCCATCCAGTACGAGAATGACGACCTGATGAGGATAACCCATGGCGACGACTATGCTATCGCATGCTGTGTTTCTTCGATGAGAGTGGGCAAGGAGATGCAGTTCTTCGGTGCGAGAGCGAACCTTGCAAAGTGCCTGCTGTACGCTATCAACGGCGGCGTTGACGAGCGCCTTAAGATACAGGTAGCTCCCAAGTACAGAGCGGTAGAGGGCGATTATCTCGATTACGACGATGTAATGGAGAAGTACGACCAGATGATGTCGTGGCTGGCAGAGCTTTATGTAAACACACTGAATGTTATCCACTACATGCATGATAAATACAGCTACGAAAAGCTTCAGATGGCTCTGCATGACAGAGAGGTAAAGAGATACTTCGCTACTGGTATTGCGGGACTTTCCGTTGTAGCGGACTCTCTCTCTGCGATAAAATACGCAAAGGTAAAGTGCATCAGGGATGACGACGGTATCGTGGTGGATTACGAGGTAGAGGGCGACTTCCCCAAGTACGGCAACAACGATGACCGTGTAGATGATATCGCAGTGCAGATAGTTGAGACCTTCATGGAGAAGATAAAGAGACATCACACCTATCGTCACAGTGTTCCTACGATGTCTATTCTTACTATTACTTCAAACGTTGTGTACGGTAAAAAGACAGGCAACACTCCCGACGGCAGAAAGATGGGCGTGCCGCTTGCTCCCGGCGCTAATCCCATGCACGGACGTGATACACACGGTGCGGCAGCTTCGTTGTCCTCCGTGGCAAAGCTCCCGTTCAAGCATGCACAGGATGGTATTTCAAATACATTCTCCATCGTGCCTGACGCCCTCGGAAAGAGCGGTCTGTCCATGCTGGAGGAGCTTGACTTCGACCTCGATATATCCGAGGAGGAGCTGAGAAAGGCTGCCGCAGATGTGCAGTAACGAGGATGCAAGGAAGCTTGCCGAGATGCTCGACCGCCTGTGTGCGGAGGGCTCGGCTCATATAAATGTTTCGGCGGCGGTGAATGCCGACGTAAACGAAGGCGACATCACGGAAAAGACGGTAAACAGTACGGAGTGCTGCACAGGCAATATGGCATGCAGCATACCGACCCTTCACAGGGGTATCGACGAGGATGTTGAGGAGGAAAAGTAACATGGATGATAACAAGCTTCAGGTAGATAATCTGGTGTCCCTGCTGGACGGCTATGCCATGAAAGGCGGACATCACCTTAACGTGAACGTATTCACAAGAGAGACCTTGCTGGATGCACAGGCTCACCCCGAGAAATACCCTCAGCTTACCATCAGGGTATCGGGCTATGCGGTGAACTTCATCAAGCTGACCAAGGAGCAGCAGGATGATGTTATCGCAAGAACGTTCCACACAAAGATCTGACAGACGGCGGGCGCAGTTTTCTGCGTCCGTTTCGGTGTTTTGAATAACCATAGGGAGGTGGATATCATCATTACAGGAAAGATACATTCCACTGAGAGCTTTGGTACGGTGGACGGGCCGGGAATACGCTTTGTAGTCTTTATGCAGGGCTGTCCCATGAGGTGTAAGTATTGTCATAATCCCGATACATGGGAGCTGTCGGGCGGGACAGAGATGACTGTTGCGGAGCTTCTGACACAGTATGAAAGCTGTAAGGAGTTTTATAAAACGGGCGGGATAACCGTCACAGGCGGAGAGCCGCTTATGCAGACAGATTTCGTGACCGAGCTGTTTGAAGCGGCAAAGCAGCGTGGGATACACACATGCCTTGATACCTCGGGGATAACCTTTACGGCGGAGAATACAGAGAAATTTGATCGTCTTGTAAAAAGCACAGACCTTGTATTGCTGGACATAAAGCATATCGACAGCGAGGCGCACAGGGAGCTTACGATGCAGGATAACGGGAACATCCTGACATTTGCGAAGTATCTTGCCGAAAAGGATATCCCTGTGTGGATAAGGCATGTGGCGGTGCCTGAAGTCACCATGGAGGAGGACGCACTGTATCGTCTGGGACGCTTTGTCGGAGGTCTGAAGAATGTGAAGGCGCTTGACGTGCTGCCGTATCATGACATGGGAGTACCGAAGTATAAGGCTATGGGCATTGAATACCCGCTTGAGGGAACACTTCCTGCAACGAAGGAGCAGACTCTCCTCGCAAAGAAGACAATACTCAGAGGTATCAGGGATGTCCGCTCCGGGGTATAAATTTCTTTAATATATAAAAAATAGTCAAAAAAACACGGTTGAATTTTAACAATTTAACGATTTTTAGCTTTAAACCAGTAAAATATATTGACAGTAAATCGTCAAAGTGTTATAATAGGAAACGGTCAAAGAAATGCAGCGATACAGAAAGATACCGTAGCATAAAGTGAAAAAAGGGAGAGAACCAAACCATGTCAATGAATTTTAAGAGAAAGCTTCCCGTTCCTAAGGAAGTAAAGGAGATGTACCCTCTTTCCGAGGAAGTAAAGGCTATAAAGGCTGCACGTGATATCGAGATAGCCGATGTTTTCACGGGAAAGTCAGATAAGTTCCTGCTTATTATAGGTCCCTGCTCTGCGGATAACGAGGAGTCCGTAATGGATTATGTTTGCAGACTTGCAAGACTTCAGGAGCAGGTTAAGGACAAGATAATCATCATCCCCAGAATATACACAAACAAGCCCCGTACAACAGGCGAGGGCTACAAGGGCATGGTACATCAGCCCGATCCTACCAAGGGAGAGGATATGCTTGAGGGTATTGTAAAGGTACGTAAGCTTCACGCACGTGCTATCCAGGAAACAAAGCTTGTATGCGCTGACGAGATGCTGTATCCCAGTAACTATCGCTACCTTTCCGACCTGCTGTCTTATGTTGCAGTAGGCGCACGTTCCGTAGAGGATCAGGAGCACCGTCTGACAGCCAGCGGTATGGAGTGTCCTGTCGGCATGAAGAACCCCACAGGCGGTACGCTTTCCATCATGCTTAATGCTATCCGTGCTGCGCAGGCTCAGCACACATTCATTTACAGAGGCTGGGAGGTAACTACCGACGGAAATCCTCTCGCACATGCTATCCTGAGAGGCTTCCAGAACAAGCATGACCAGAGCCTTCCCAACTAT
>JAFSHE010000145.1 GCA_017440445.1 Oscillospiraceae bacterium
CTTAGCGTTGTCGCCTACAACTGTATCGTCCTTAGCGAAAGTAACCTTTGTGCTAACCAGCTCAGCGAGTCTGTCAGCAGCAGCCTTGAGGGAGAACTTGTCCTCGGGACCGTTCTTCGGCTTACCAAGGTGAGGGCACAGAACGATCTTAGCGCCGTTCTCAACCAGCTTGTTGATGGTGGGGAGAGCAGCAACGATTCTGTTATCGTTTGTGATCTTGCCTTCCTTCATAGGAACATTGAAGTCAACTCTTACGAGAACCTTCTTGCCCTTGACTGCGAGGTCTTCTACATGTTTCTTGTTCAGCTTGCTCATTTGTTTTATTTCCTTTCATATTGAAATATTAAACATACTATGGTGCCTTGCACCTACAAAATATATTGTACTATATTTCAGAAGATTTTGCAAGTGTTTTTTTATATTATTTGAGAATTTTTTAACACATAGTCATGCTTTATTGACATAATAGTTATTTCCATTGTATAATAAAACTATCCACAGTGAGCAAAATAACAGAGAGGTGATATCCGTGACATTTGAATACTGCCCGAAATGCGGAGCTGAGCTTACAGGAAAACAGATAGGCGACGAAGGTATAGTTCCCTACTGCAAAAACTGCGAAAGACCGTGGTTTCCGTTCTCCTACCCCTGCGTGATTTGTCTGGTGATAAACGAAGATAACGAGATAGCGCTGATACGTCAGACCTACGGTACAAAAAGGTCAGTCTGTTTAGCAGGCTTTATCTCCTGCGGTGAAACGGCTGAGCAGACCGCCGTCCGTGAGATAAAAGAGGAGATAGGACTGGAGGTAACCAATCTTGATTATATCGGCAGCTACTTCCACGAGCGCTCGGATAATCTTATGCTGGGCTTTGCCGCACGGGTGAAGAAGGCTCCCTTTACCCTCTCGCCGTCAGAGGTGGAGAATGCGGAATGGTTTTCCCTCGCAGACGCCGAGGCAGAGCTTTCCAAAGGCACTGTCGGGATATGTCTTTTAAAGGACTGGCTGAAAAACATATAACGGTAACACAGAAAAAGCTCCCCGAAATAATTCAGGGAGCTTTCTCATTTCATTCATGAATTTATCTGAAGATCATCTCTTTTTGCGGAAAAGGACAACTGCCGCACCTGCTGTAATAGCCGCACCAGATACAACTGCTATGCCCTCTGCGCCTGTGTCGGGAGAGGTCTTGTCGGCACCAGCAGATGTACTGCCTGCATTATCACTGCTGCTATCAGTATTATTCTCATTTTCAGGGATTGCACCGCTGTTGTCTGTGTTTGCATCTTCTGCGCTTTCTGTATCGTTTTTATCTTCAACAGGGATATTCGAATTATCATCTGTGCTTGTATCACTTGTAGCATCATCTGAGTTATTGTTCTCTGTATCAATGTTATCCTCATTATCACCGACAGGAGTGCTTGTAGAGTTATCATCCTCGGGGATATGTGTATCATTGTCCGTGTTCGTATTGCCGCCCGAAACATCCTCAGCATCAGCATTCAATGACACAATATGCCATGTATCTGCAGCATCACCACCGACATAATAGATATCATTTACTATGGAATACTGTAAACGTACCTGAATCTCGTCACTCGCTGACACATTATCTATTATCATATCAAGAGTGTCCTCTTCAATAGACCCATAGTTATCATCAAATACTATTTTAAAGCCATTGTTTGTGAAATCACCGGCATCATTCGGAATAGTATCTGCAGTCAGGTTTGCTACCCATACACCCTCGTTATTGTAATAAATAGCATCAACCGTTGCGTCACCCCAGTCGCATTTAAATGAAGAGCCATCCTCAAGTTTGCATTCCATGGTCACCCTGCAGTAGCTCTCCGGCCAATTTGACTCAATAGCTGTAAAACATTCTCTGACATCGGAGCTTTCAATCTCCAGAATATAGGTATCCTTATCATCGTAAAATCTACCTGTGTAATCACCTTCTGCAGCTGCAACAACATGCATTGCAGACAAAACTGCCATAGTGGTCATACCAACAATGAGCTTCTTCATAGTATTCATCTTCAATATCCTCCAAAAACAATTTGCATTCATTTGAATGACCAATAGCATTATAGCATTCATTCGAATGCTTGTCAAGTACAAAAAAACAGCATTATGATATAATTGTGAAAAATAACCAATCTTTAAGAGGGATGTATATGAAAAAATATCAAAGATTGCAAGACCTACGGGAGGACAGAGACCTTAAGCAGGAAGATATCGCAAAGGTGCTTGGCATCACCCGCCAGCAGTATCAGCTTTACGAAAGCGGAAAGCGTGAGATACGCTTCTTTCAGATAATCGAGCTTGCAAGGTTTTACAATGTGTCGATAGACTATATTGCAGGGCTTACAAACGACCCTGTTCCCTATATCCGCCCTTCCCAGAACGCAAAAAGACACATTGGATAACACTTCCCTCAGGCTGTATGATAGCACATATAAAAACAAAATAGCCTCCGTAAAAAAACGGAGGCTATAATTATATACTGATATCAGCTTCTCTCGGGACCTCTTACAAGAACACCGATCATCTCGGGACCTGCGTTGCAGGAAACGACAACGCCTGTGGGCTCGATCATAGAGGGACCGTAGCCGAGCTTCTTTGTCATCTTGTCGATGAACTCCTTCTCAAGCTCGGGACGTGTTGTAGTAATAACACACCAGGGTGTCTCGGGAATAATTCTTGCTGCGATATACTCAACAGCGGACTCTATCGCTGCCTTCTCGCCACGTGCCTTCTTTACCACCTCTGTCTTTTCGGCAAACAGGCTGATGATGGGCTTAAGGCCCATAAGCTCTCCGAGGAAAGACGCCGCAGCGGTGATTCTTCCGGACTTCTTCATGTGACGGAGATCAAAACCGATAACGTAAGCCTCAATGTGCTTTGCCCAGTCCTCAAGATATGCAACAACGCTATCTACGGGCTGACCCTCCTCCAGCTTTCTGCAAGCCTCAACGATGGGATATCCGTAGCCGAGAGAATAGTTCTGGCTGTCAACTGTGTGTATCTTAAGCTCGGGGCAATCCTCCCTGACTGCTTCCTTCGCCATTACAGCACTGGAATATGTCTGTGAGCCAGCCGCATTTATAACATCAACGATTATCTCACGAACGCCCTCAGCATAAAGCTCACGGTACTTCTCCTCAAAACGGAGTGCGGTTATCTGCGAATGCTTGGGTATCTCGGAGCTTTCCTTCAGCGTCTTGTAAAACTCGGTTATCTCAAAGTCCTTGCGGTCAACAAGGCTCTCACCGTTTACAACGACCTCAAACGGGATTATCTCCAGTATATTGCTGTACTTCTGCTCGTTCTCCTTAGAAATATCACAGCCGCTGTCTGTAATTATTCTTACATTCTCATTCATAATTGTATTTCCTTTCAGTTCATTTTAATTATTTACTCTGCACTGCTCCAGTCGAATTCCCGCAGGCGTCCGTTGTTTTCAAGCTCGGGAAAGCTCCACTGCCTTAACACCTCGTACACGCCTATCGCAACGCTGTTGGAAAGATTAAGACTTCTCAGCGTGCTCCGCATAGGGATGCGCACGCAGCGTTTCTTGTTCTCGAACAGCAGGCGCTCGGGAAGCCCTGCGTCCTCCCTGCCGAAAAACAGGAAGCTCTTATCGGGATAGTTTACATCCGAATAGCAGTTCTGCGCTTTGGTGGTGAAGTAGAAATACTCCCCATCGTTGCGGGAGAAGAAGTCATCCAGTCCGTCATAGTAGGTGATATCAAGATAGCTCCAGTAATCAAGTCCCGCACGCTTCAGGTGCTTGTCGGTGGGAACAAAGCCCATCGGACGGATGATGTGAAGCCTTGCCCCTGTGACTGCACAGGTCCTTGCGATATTACCAGTATTCTGGGGTATCTGCGGTTCTACAAGCACGATATTCAGTTCCATAGGCTCACCCTTTCCTGTCACTGTACACCCATAGCTATTGAAATGCACATAACTAATATATTGTATCACAATAATAGACATTTTGCAAGCTTTTTTCGGTTATTTATGAATTTTACATAAAATCCCTCTGATAAAGAAGCTGACAGTACATATAATACCACTGAAAAGGAGCTGATATATCATGACTCACAAGCAGGAGAACGTTGTAAAAGCAAGCATCGCAGGAGTTGTAGCAGGCAGTCTTGCATTCGTTGCGGTGAACTCCCTTTGCAGCCACAGGAGCTTCAGACGGATGACCGCAGCCAAGGCCTTTAAGATGGTAGGCTCGCTGATGGATGCGTTTTAAAGAAAGATCCTCCGCTCAAAGGTGAACGGAGGATCTTTTTATTTCATTCCGAGAATAAGCTTTCTGGTCTGGGGGATCTTAAGCAGCGCAACAGCTCCCGCCATGGTGAAGATAAGCTCAGGAAGCATGTATGCTCCGTTGTAGCAAAGGCTGTAAAGCCACTCGTTATCGGTGACGAAGCCCTCCCACAGCTGACCTGCGGAGTGCCATATCACTACTCCGCTGAGAAAGTGACACAGAAAACGCAGCACGATCGCTCCTGCTGTGCCACATATCCAGCCAACCATGCCGTATCTGCGGAGCGTTCCCGCAAGTCCCAGTACAGTAAATGGAAGTATATAGTCCAGCATTATGCATGCAATACGCATTACAGGAGTAAGTCCCCAGCCGAAAAGCCCGTCCACAGCACCCTGACCAAGCTGTATAAGCGAAAAAACAAATGCGGCGAACAATCCGCTCGTCACTCCGTGCTTAATGCTGTACAGCATTATCGGGAGCATCGAAAGCAGCGTGACCGAGCCGCCCCACGGCAGATGGAACACCCTTATGTAACTTAACACGGCAGACAGGGCTACCATCACCGCACCCTCCACCAGACGCTGTGTAGAGGTCTGACTGTTCCTTACAGGGGATTTCTTGTCTTTTGCAGCTGTATCATTCATACAGTATCGTCCTTCCCACATAAAAAAACGTGCTGACGGATATCAGCACGTTTGTAATGTCTAAAATACAGAACATTATTTCCTACGTCGGCATTATCCGAATCAGGTATAAGGGTCTGTACATAAACCTGTACACTCTCAGCCCCGGCGGTGAAACACCTTTGAAGCTCCCCGTTCAGTCCGAAGTTATTTTAGCACAGTTTTTTTTATTTGTCAAGCATTTCAGAAAGAAATCTCCGTTTTTACACAGGCAGCTCCTGTAAGGCTCTCGCTGACCGCATCGGGCTGAGAGGTTCCCGCATACAGCACAAAATGCTTTCCGCAGACTGAACGCACGCCGTTTTCATCCACCGTTTCAAATGCGGAATCGGGGAGCGGTATCTCTATCCTCCTGCTTTCACCCGCGGACAGCTTAACACGTGCAAATCCGCACAGCGAACGCTTTGGTGCGCCGCTTACATCAAGGCAGGAGATATACAGCTGCACCACATCCTCTGTATCACATTCAGCATCACCGCTGACAGTGAGCCTAGCTGTACCGTCGGAATATTCAAGCTCCTTACAGATAACAGGATGATACGTCAATCCATAGCCAAAGGGATAAAGGATATTTTCATCATCCGCATAACGATAGGTGCGGCCATCCATGGAATAATCACAGAAATCGGGGAGCTTGTCCGCATCCTTATAGAATGTTACAGGCAGCTTACCCGTGGGCGATACCTTACCGAAAAGAATATCCGCAAGCGCCTTTCCGCCGCACTGACCGGGATACCATACATCAAGCAGAGCGTCACACTCCGTTTCGATGTTTACCGCACTTCCCGCAGCAAGCACCACTACGAGCGGCTTGCCTGTTTCTCTGAGCTTTTTCAGAAGTATGCGCTGACTTTCGGGAAGTCGGAGGTCAGGCTTGTCGCCCGAAGCAAACTCGTTGCCTGTATCGCCCTCCTCGCCCTCCAGAGTAGCGTCAAGTCCGACGCAGGCGATAATGATATCGGAATTTTCAGCCGCAGCAAGAGCCTCCGCATAGCGGTCTCCCGCCTCGGCAAGTCCCTGACAGCGGTCCTTGAACAGGTGACAGCCCTCCGCATAAAGAACTCTGCCACAAAACTCGTCCTCGATGCCCTCAAGGAATGTTACATATCTGTCGGCTGTACCGTTATAGTTACCGATGAGCGCCTCCCTGCTGTCAGCGTTAGGTCCGATAACAGCGATAGTGCGGTATTTCTCTCTGTCGAGGGGAAGTATCCCGTTGTTTTTTAGCAGCACTGCGGACTTCACCGCTGCCTCGTAGGAAACAGCCTTATGCTCCTTGTAGGATATAACTGAATAGGGGATATCATCGTACTCTGTTTTATCAAGCTGTCCCAGCCTTATTCTTGTGCGCAGTGCATGGACGCAGGCAGTGCGGATATCCTCCGCCGAAACAAGCCCCTTGTCGTAGGCCTCCATTATGCTGAGATAGGTGCTGCCGCAGTTGATATCACAGCCCGCCTTAAGAGCCTTTGCAGCGGACTCAGGTGCAGTAGCGGTAACACAATGGTGCATGTGGAAATCCTGGATCGCCCAGCAGTCGGATACAAAATATCCGTCAAAGCCCCATTCACGCAGCTTTCCCATCAGATAGGGGCTTGCGCAGGAAGGCTCTCCGTATACACGGTTGTATGCGCCCATCACGCCCTCAGCATGAGCCTCCTCAATAAGCGCTCTGAATGCGGGGAGATATGTTTCCTCCATATCCTTTGCCGAGGGCTTTGCGTCAAACTCATGGCGCAGCGACTCAGGTCCGCTGTGTACTGCGAAATGCTTTGCGCATGCTGCGGTGCGAAGATGCTCTCCCTCGCCCTGAAGTCCCTTTGTAAACGCCACACCCAGTCGTGAGGTAAGATACGGACACTCGCCGTAGGTCTCATGACCCCTGCCCCAGCGAGGGTCACGGAAGATATTTATGTTCGGTGACCACAGGGTAAGTCCCTTGTAGATATCGCAGTCACCGTACTTCTGCGAAGCGTTGTACTTCGCTCTTGCCTCAGTGGAGGTAAGCTCTCCCACTTTGTAAAGCAGCTCTGTATCAAAGGTCGCCGCAAGACCTATTGCCTGCGGAAACATGGTTGCAGTGCCTGCCCTTGCAACTCCGTGAAGTCCCTCGTTCCACCAGTTGTATGCAGGAAGTCCCGCAGCAGGTATTGCAGGAGCATTATAGCGCAGCTGCTCAGCCTGCTGCTCCGTTGTCAGGGTATCCGCCAGAGCCTCTGCACGCTCCTGCGGTGAAAGTGATGCGTCTAGCCAGCGTTCCATAAACAGCCTCCGTTAATCAGCTCTTTCTGATATCGTTCTTTTTTATAGCATGACCGCTGTAATCCTCATAAGCCTTGACGATATCCTGTACAAGACGATGACGGACCACGTCCTTTTCACTGAAGCGGTTCTGTGCGATATCATCAACGTTCTTAAGCACCTTGAGCGCCTCGATAAGTCCCGATTTTTTGGTTTCGGGCAAGTCTATCTGTGTGATATCTCCCGTAATTACCATCTTGCTGTTAAAGCCAAGTCTGGTAAGGAACATCTTCATCTGCTCACGGGTGGTGTTCTGCGCCTCATCAAGGATGATGAAGCTGTCGTCAAGCGTTCTTCCTCGCATATAAGCAAGCGGAGCTACCTCAATCGATCCACGCTCCAGATGGCGGTTGAACGCCTCCTGCCCGAACATCTCGAACAGTGCGTCATACAGCGGGCGCAGATACGGGTCTACCTTGTTCTGCAGGTCGCCGGGGAGAAATCCCAGCTTCTCGCCCGCTTCCACAGCGGGACGTGTGAGGATGATACGCTGTATCTCGTGCGCCTTGAATGCGCTTACCGCCAGTGCCACTGCAAGGTATGTCTTACCTGTACCCGCAGGTCCGACGCCGAATGTGATGGTATTCTTGCGTATCATGTCGCAGTATTTCTTCTGTCCGAGGGTCTTGGGCTTTATGGGCTTTCCCGTATAGCTTACGCACACGCAGTCTGAGGAGATGCTCTCCACCTCGCCCTCGGTGCCGTCGTTCACCATTGAGATGACATAGCGCACAGACTGCTCGTTTATGGCCTCGCCCTTCTTGCTGAGCCTTGAAAGCGACTGCATAGCCTTTTCCGCACGGGAAACAGCAGCCACCTCGCCTGTTATCTTAACATCCGAGCCACGGCTGAATACCGTTACCCCGAATGCCTTCTGTATCAGATTTACATTACTGTCAAGATCACCGAAAACAGCGTGAAGCTGCTCCATACTGTCCATATTTATAGTTACTTCTGCCATTTACTTTCCTTTCATCAACTGCTTTTCCGCAGAAATATCTCAAGCTATATACGTAATCATTATATCACTGCGCAGCGCCGTTGTCAATAAATACCCTCCGCATTTTACGACATGAAAACGCACACGGAAAAAGCGGGCCGCACTACTGCACAGCCCGCTCGGGGTATATCAAAACAACCGCTATACGCCTACGGCTATTCACGGACGGAAGCCGCTTCAGCCACCGTCACCCTCGGCACGGCTGTGGATCTTACCCTGCCACATTCTATGCCGAAGTATCCGTTTTGGTACGTTGTTTTTACCAGAGAGAAAGCTGCTCCGTTTCAGGGAACTCGTGCAGATATCCGAACAGCCTGTTATTGTCGCAGATAAGCCCCGCTTTTTCGCAGGCAGAGGTGAACAAGCTCCACAACCTGCCGCCATTCGGAGAGGATATCTCGTAGCTGTTTCCGTAGCGGCGAATGTACTCCCCACGAAGCCCGGGGAAATGCCTGTCCAGCGCATTATAGTAATACTGTCTGTCACCGTCCCGCAGGGTCATTCCTATGCCGAAGCTTATTATTCCCACGCACCCCGCACGTGCTGCAAGGTCTACGATGCCGAGGATATTCTCCTCAGTATCGTTTATAAATGGAAGTATCGGACACATCCACACAACGGTCGGAATGTCCGCTTTTTTCATTTCGCACAGTACCTCAAAGCGACGACTTGTATTACACACATTCGGCTCGATTATACTGCACATATTATCATCCACTGTTGTCAGCGTCATCTGCACCACTGCCTTTGTGCTGTGGTTTATCTGCTGAAGCAGGTCAATATCTCTCATTACAAGGTCGGATTTCGTCTGCACCGCCGCACCGAAATCATATCTGTGTATTATCTCCAGACAGCGACGGGTCACCTGAAGCTCCCTCTCCGCATGAAGATACGGGTCGCACATGGCACCCGTGCCTATCATACAGCGCTTTCGCTTTGAGCGAAGCGCCGCCTCAAGCAATTCGGGAGCATTCTCCTTCACCTCGATATCGGTGAACTCGTGCGCCATGCCGTAGCAGTCGCTGCGGGAATCGCAGTAGATGCATCCATGCGTACAGCCACGATAGACATTTATTCCGTTACTGGATGAAAGTATGCTCTTTGCCTGTACAAAATGCATCCGCTATCCCTCCGACTGCATATCTGCGGGAGATACAGTATTTCCGAGTACCGTCATATCTCCGCCGTTTATCTCATAGAGAAATCCCTTGTAGCTGCCATCCTGCTGTACCTGCGCTATGACTGGCTCGTTTCCCGAGGCGATGGTGAAAGAATCCGTCAAAACTACTCCGAACCACACCGCAAACACAGCGGACAATGTGAATACAATAGCTATCACCGTCTTTTTAAGTCTGTCGGATATGCTAATCTCCCTGCCCTCTGAGCCGAACATGCGTTTTGAAAGAACAGTCGTTCCCGCAAGGGTCAGCAGCGCTGCCGCAGCAAGCACCGCCAGTATGCCCAAGTTCTGTGCGGAAAGCGGCTCGATATAGAACAGCGAGGGCAGCACCACCGCAGCGCCGATAAATGCCGCTGCAAGCACTGCGAACATCGCTGCACGCAGCCTGTTGAAGGGTCTGCACACATTGAACAGCACTCCGAAAGCAACTGAAGCCGTAAGGAACGTCGCCATTGTAGACGCCTGTCCCTGCGGTACAGAGAAGATATTCTGAGCGATAAGCAGCAGTATTATCCCGAGCACCACAGAAATTCCGCCGGGGAATGCACGTTTCAGAACGTTTGACAGAAATCCGCCACGCACAAGGCTGTGATTAGGCTCCAGTGCCAACAGGAATGACGGCGCACCGATAGCAAGGGCGCTTATCAGCGTCATCTGTATCGGCTGAAACGGGTAAGCCGACGGCACGAACAAAAACACTATCGCCAGCAGAAACGAGAATATCGTTTTTACAAGAAACAGCGCCGCAGAGCGTTGTATATTGTTTATCGCACGTCTGCCCTCCTGTACCACGAGGGGCATAGAGGCAAAATCCGAGTCCATCAGCACGAGCTGCGAAACATTACGTGCCGCATCGCTGCCCGACTGCATGGCGATGGAACAGTCAGCCTCTTTCAGAGCCAGAACATCGTTTACTCCGTCGCCTGTCATAGCAACCTTGTGTCCCTTAGCCTTCAGCGCCTTTACAAGCTCCAGCTTCTGATACGGAGTTACCCTGCCGAATACGGTGTATCTCTCTGCTGCCTCGGGGAGGGTCTCCTCCGTGAGCGTTGCCGCATCCACATAGCTGTCCGCATCGGTAAGCCCCGCCTTTTTCGCCACGTTTGATACTGTAACAGGGTCGTCGCCCGATATCACCTTTACCGTAACTCCCTGCTGTCTGAAATACTCCAGCGTTTCGGGAGCCGTATCACGCACCTTGTCCGAAAGAACTATCAGCGCCTTTGCCTCCATACCGTCGGGAAGCTCATTGTCCACCGCCTCGTTATCACTGCATGCAAACACAAGCACACGCATCCCCTTTGAGGAATACTGCTCAACGATATGCTTTATCTCAGCGTATTTCTGCTCACCGAGGACAAAGCTCGGGGCGCCGAGAGCGTATGTTACGCCCATAAACACCGCTGCGCTCCATTTTTTTGCGGAGGAAAACGGTATCGTGCGCAGGCATACATGTAAGCGCTGCGTCCCTAGCGGATATTTCTCCTGTATCGCCGCCATAGTGGGGTTTGCATCGGTCATGACATTTGCAAACGAGCTTAACGCATCCGCAGCGTCAAAGGATGGGTCGAGCGGTATCGTTTCAGTTACCTCCATACGACCCTCGGTGATGGTACCTGTCTTATCAAGACACAGCACATCCACACGGGCAAGATGCTCCACGCTGTACAGGTCCTGACACAGCGTATTTCTCTGGGCAAGTCGAATAGAGCTTACCGCAAGTGCAATGCTTGTCAGCAGCACAAGTCCCTCGGGTATCATGCCGATAAGCGCCGCAACAGTGCTGATTATTCCCCTGTCAAAGCTCTGCTGAGTAACAAAAATCGCCTTGAAGAAAAGTACCAGTGCAAAGGGTACTATACACACCGAAACAGTGCTGATTATCCTGTTGATGGAGCGCATCATCTCCGAGCTTTGCTTTTTCACATACTTTGCTCCGCTGGTTATCTTGTTTGCGTAAGCCTGCGCACCTACTCGTATCGCCTGCACCTTTGCAGTGCCGCTTATCACAAAGCTGCCCGAAAGCAGCTCGTCGCCCTCGTGCTTTACTATTGGGTCGCTCTCTCCTGTGATAAGGCTCTCGTCCACCTCGCACTCGCCCTCACGGAGTATTCCGTCTGCGCATATCTGCCTGCCCGATGCAAGCAGCATGATATCATCCATAACGATATCCGAAACGGGAAGCTCCCTCTCCTCTCCCCCACGCAGCACATGCGCCCGTGGTGCGGATATCAGCGAAAGCCTGTCGATGACCCGCTTTGAACGTATCTCCTGGAATATACCTATCGCAATATTGCAGAGTATCACTCCCATGAACAGCATATTGCGGTAGCTGCCTGTAAGCGCTACAAACACCGCAAGTATCACATTCACAAGATTGAACAGCGTAAATATATTGTCACGGAATATCTGCCCTACGCTCTTTGTTTTTACCGAGAAGCTGCCGTTGCATTCGCCACGTTTTATGCGCTCCTCCGCC
>JAFSHE010000014.1 GCA_017440445.1 Oscillospiraceae bacterium
ATGGCATTTGACGAGTGTATAGAAAACCCCGCTCCGCTGGACTATGTAAAGCAGTCGGTAGAGCGCACCACCCGCTGGCTCCAGCGCTGCAAGGACGAGATGGCAAGGCTCAACGCAGACCCTGCCACCATCAACAGACAGCAGATGCTGTTTGCCATCAATCAGGGCGGAACCTACGACGCAGTGCGTGTGGAACACATGAAGATCATCCGTGAGATGGACCTTGACGGCTACGCTGTGGGCGGTCTTGCGGTGGGAGAGCCTGCCGAGGTGATGTACCACATCCTTGACGAGGTAGTTCCCTACGCTCCCGAAAACAAGCCCCGCTATCTGATGGGCGTCGGCACGCCCTCCAACATAATCGAGGGCGTATACCGCGGAATAGATATGTTCGACTGTGTAATGCCAAGCCGCAACGCACGTCATGCGACCGTATTCACATGGAACGGTATAATGCATGCGACCAACAAGGTCTACGAAACGGACGACCGTCCCCTCGACCCCGAGTGCGACTGTCCCACCTGCCGCAATTTCAGCCGTGCTTATATCCGTCACCTTTTCAAGGCGGGAGAACAGCTTGCGGGCAGGCTTGCCGTACAGCACAACCTGTACTTCTACAATACGCTGATGGAGCGCATAAGAGAGGCTCTCGACGAGGGCAGGTTTGAGGAATTCAGAAACAAATACTCTCCCCTGCTGGCGTCAAAAGCAGATAAATCCTGATACGAACAGGAACATTATACTTCATACAGAGGGACACGGATATATCGTGTCCCTTTTTGTGATACCGAAACTGCGGATATAACTTGCAATGTCGCTACAAATTATACAGTCACCCTTTTACGGAAAAGGAATATTATGTACTACAGCTCCCGTTTCGGGAGAAGTAATATTTCTACGGGAGGCGACAGCATGAAAAGACCAAAAAGACGGTGCAGAAGAAACAGCGGCGTATTTCTTGCGCTGGCTGCATTCCTTGGCGCTGTGATGTGCGTTTCGTTCTTTTCGGTGAAGGTGCTGCTGTTTTCCGTGGCCATTCTTTTTATCGTGCTTGGGCTGTTCCTGCTCAGGCTTTGAAAGGAGCGTACATAATGAAGATAGTTGTAGTGAAAAGTCCTAAGCTGTTTGCAGGTCTGCTGAGGGTCATGTTCGGTATAAAAAAACAGCCCGCAGAATAAAAAAATAAGGTGTCCCATAAAATGCTTGAAAAATCCCCTCGTTCGTGCTACAATAAGTGCACAGAAAAGAACGGGGGGAAGATTTATGTACAGGGTAGCATTTACGGGATACAGGCCATCAAAGCTGCCGTTTTTCGGCGAGGATGACCCGCTGTGCATCACACTGAAAAAGCGCATAGCGGATAAGATAACGGAGCTTGCCGATAAGGGCGCACAGGAATTCTACACAGGTATGGCACTGGGAGTCGATACATGGTGCGCCGAGGCTGTATTGGAGCTAAGACAGAGCCATCCTGAGATACAGCTTATCGCTCTGCTTCCGTGCAGGGGACAGGAGAACAAGTGGAATCTCGCAGAAAAGAAAAGATACAACGATATACTGGCACAGTGTAATAAGGTGATATGCCTCAGTCCCGAGTACACCTCCGACTGCATGCACAGACGCAACCGTGCGCTGGTTGACTCCTGCGATATACTGGTAGCCATCTACGACGGAAAAAGCGGCGGCACGAAGTACACCGTAGACTACGCACAGAAAAAGGGCCGCATGATATCCGTCATAGCTCCGATATAAAAAACGGCTGAACATTCGTTCAGCCGTTTTTGTGCATATGTTACTTCTCTGCGATCATCTCCACCTCGACAAGCACGCCCTTAGGCAGGTCAAGGCCGCCTACGCAGCTTCTTGCGGGCTTTCCTGTGAAATACTCGCCGTATACCGCATTGAATGCAGCGAAATCATTTATATCGTGCAGGAAGCAGGTGGTCTTTACAACATTCTCAAAGCCGAGTCCTGCCGCCTCAAGCAGACCCCTGATATTCTCGCAGACCTGCTTTGTCTGCGCCTCGATGCCGCCGCTTACTATCTCACCTGTTTCGGGGACGATAGCTATCTGTCCCGAGGCAAACATCAGATTTCCTGTTATCTTCGCCTGACTGTAAGGGCCGATAGCCCCGGGGGCTTTGTTTGTGCTTATAGTTTCCATAGTTGTTCTCCTTTACATTGATACTATCTTGTAGCCCTTGTCGGTAAGGGCTTTCTTTATCTCGTTGAGATGCTCAAAATTCCTTGTTTCAAGCTGTATGCGCAGGAAGCAGCCGTTGATATCGCTGTTTGCGTCCGCTCTCTCGTGATGTACTCCCGTAACGTTGCCGCCCATCTTTGCGATGATGGCGGAAACTCCCGTAAGCTGACCGGGCTTGTCAAGAAGCTCTATCGTGAGCAGGCAGTGTCTGCCCGACTTCACAAGACCCCTGCGAATAACACGGGAAAGGATGGTAACATCGATGTTTCCGCCCGAAACAAGGCACACCACCTTCTTGCCCTTTACGGGTATCTTATTGAACATTACAGCCGCCACCGAAACAGCGCCTGCGCCCTCTGCTATCAGCTTCTGCTGCTCGATAAGCGCAAGGATAGCGCCTGATATCTCATCGTCAGTAACAGTAACTATCTCGTCCACGTACTCCTGAACAAGCTCGAATGTGTTTGCTCCGGGCTCCTTTACTGCGATACCGTCTGCGATCGTGGAAACGCTCTCAAGGCGCTCTATCTTTCCGTCCTGAACGGAATTTGCCATACTTGGCGCACCCGCCGCCTGAACGCCATACACCTTTATCTTGGGATTGAGCTGCTTTATCGCAAAAGCTATTCCCGAGATAAGTCCGCCGCCTCCGATAGGCACGACCACTGCGTCCATGTCGGGGAGCTGTTCAAGAAGCTCCAGACCTATCGTTCCCTGTCCTGCGATAACATTCTCATCATCAAAGGGGTGGATGAAAGTGTAGCCCTTTTCATCACGGAGCTGAAGCGCCTTCTGATATGCGTCATCGTATACGCCCTCAACAAGGCACACCTCTGCGCCGTAGGATTTTGTAGCCTCCACCTTGGAGATAGGCGCTCCGTCGGGCAGACAGATGAGTGACTTTATCCCCGCCTTTGTGGCTGCAAGCGCAACGCCCTGCGCATGGTTTCCCGCAGAGCAGGCGATAACGCCCCTTGCACGCTCCTCCTCGGTGAGCTGGGATATCTTATAGTATGCGCCCCTCACCTTGAACGAGCCTGTAACCTGAAGATTTTCCGTCTTGAGATACACATCCGCATCGGGGTTTATCTTCGGCGCCTTGATAAGGTCGGTGGTACGGATGACCTCCTTCAGAACATGTGAAGCCTTGTAGATCCTGTCGAGTGTAAGCATAAAAAAACTCCTCCTTAAAATTTTCGTGTGCAGAGGAGCGTCTAATATAAAAGCCCCCTTACCGTAATGGAAAGAGGGCGATAGTATAAGCAAAACTCAGCCTCTGTACATCCAGCAATGCACTTCCCTGTAACGGTGGAAATCCGTACAGCCTTAGTTAAAAATGTTCAGGCTGTCTGCTACGGGCGGATCATACACACTGTCCCTGCTGCCTCGCACCAGACGGCAGCTCTCTGAAAAGGGGTGGTCGGATGTATGGCGGAAAAACCGCACCCATCAACGCATTTATCAAGTTTACGATTTGATTATACTCCCAAGTTCAGCATTTGTCAAGGGGGTAATTTAAATTTTTTTCATCACAGTATCTTCCACAGGGTCGGCAGCTGCATCTCCCTGAACATGTCTATCTGCGCCTGCGCCCTGTCGCAGGAAGCATACAGCTCCTCGTTCTGCTCCTCGGCAAAGGACAGCACCTCTGCCAGCGACGAGGTTATCTCCACTGCGTGTCCCAGATCGTTTATCAATATGCTGTAATGCATCACGCTGTCCCAGATATCCCACAGCTCCTCTGCGGCTTCGGTGCAGCGCTCCTTATCGCCGTTTTCATAAGCCGCCTCCACGATATCTATCTGCTCCGACATGCGATACGTCACCCTGTCGGTCACTATCACCGAAGCGGTGCAGCCCGCCGCCATCCCCGCAAGTATTCCTATGCTGACAGCAAGCCTGTTCATACCTTTTTACCCGCCTTTTTTATCAGATTTATACTACCGTTCCTGTCAGCCGTCATAAGAAATACCTCATGTGCCGAAACGCTGTTTTCCCGCAGCTTTTCGTTGAGCCACCCCTTCCCCAGCCCGAGGAAGCTGAGCTGCTCCGTGTCCTCTACTCCGTCACGGATTATCACAGCAGGCGGGTCGTCCGTGGAGCTTTTCAGTCCCACATCCGCACGGGTAGCCGAGGCGTAGTCCGACTTCTGCATGAAGTTTATCTTGCCAGTGGTCTCAACGATGGCATAATGGACCTCCCCGATGTCGAATATCTGCTGCTCCCGCATCGCCTCCACAAGGTCGTCAACGGTGTAGCGCAGACGTTTCATCTCGCTCTGGATTATCACGCCCTCCGAGATTATCACCCTAGGCGAGCCGATTATCACTCTGCGGAAGCGTGGGGACTTCACCATCACCGCCGACAGGATAACATCCAGACACACCAGCGTGAAGATGGGTACGATGCCCATCAGCATAGGCATGGAGGAGTCCTCCACAGGGATGGATGCGATATTTGATATCAGGATAGTCACCACCAGCTCCGAGGGCTGAAGCTCCCCCAGCTGACGCTTTCCCATAAGTCGCAGTGAAAAGGTTATCACCACGTACAATATACAAGCACGTATCAGTACGATTGCCACAACATGACCTCTTTTCATGGTATTTGCTGAATTTAGTATACCTGAAAGGGTCTGAGATATGCACAGGGCAGGCAGTAAAAAAGCACCCCTGATTTTCAGAGGTGCTGTACGATATTCTTTTTATCCCATCTTTGAAATGAACGTAAGCGCAATAATAGCAATAAGCGATACACCGCAGATTATCCAGTTGCGCATTATCGCACGTTCAAGCTTGTTATTATCCTTTTTCTGACGGTCGTCACGCTTTGCCACAGGCTCACCTCCGTAATGTGATAGCTATATTGTACCACTTTTTCCGCAGGATGTCAACTAGATACGCTTTATCAGAAAATCCAGTATATCCGCCATTACCTCGTCCCTGTTAAGCTCGTTGAGAAGCTCATGGCGTGCCTCACGGTATATCCTGATGTTAGCGTCACAGCCGACGGCGAGGTACATACTGCATGCCCTGCGTACTCCGAAGCCGTACTCTCCCACAGGGTCCATCCCGCCCGAGAGAAACAGTATCGGGACATCCCTGCGTGTGTTTCTGATAACGCATCTGCTGTTTGCAAGGATAAGCGCACTGACAAGGTCACGATAGCCCGCAACAGTAAAGGTGAATGCACATTTAGGGTCCTCACGGAATCTGTCAACGACCTTATCGTCACGGGTCAGCCAGTCGCTGGGTGTCCTGTAATTTTCGGTGCGCAGATTGAATACTCCGAGTGCGAACTGCTCGCCCTTTTTATACTGCCACATCTCCCCGTGACGTATCACCATCTTACACAGATGGACATGTATAGCCTCCGCTCCCGGGAACGGTCCTGCGGTGCCCATAAATATCGCACCGTTCCAGCGGTCCTCTCCGTATCGTGCGAAATATATCCTCGCTATAAAGCTGCCCATGCTGTGACCTATCAGAAAGTGCGGGATATCGGGGAACATCCTCTCCATCACCGTTTTCATACGGTGGAGGTCCTGCACCATGCGGCGGTGTCCGTTCTGATGTCCGAAGTAGCCAAGCGTTCCGTCCTCGGAGAGAGAATTTCCATGCCCGATATGGTCGCAGCCGCACAGTGCGATATCGCTGTCGCAAAGGAACTGTGCAAACGGCTTGTACCGCTCGATATACTCGCACATGCCGTGGGACAGCATAACCGCCGCCTTCGGCTTTTCGGGAGTGTAGATATAAAAACGGCAGTCGCACAACCCCGATGTACTGGGAAAGCTTCCCGTCAGTTTCTTCAATCGTGTCCCTCCTTAAAGGGTCAGGGGTTTATCGCCTCAAGCCTGTAAATGGGAAGTCCCATAGAGGTGAAGCGTGTTTCATACTCTGTCATAATATTCCCCTCGAAATTACTTTTATGCAGGTCAAGGGAAACGTTCCTCATAGCGAAGCCATTGGCAGAGAAATGCTCGATGGAGAACTCGAAAAGACGCTGGTTATCTGTTTTCTGATGTATCTCCGCACCGCTTTTAAGCACCTCGTTGTATATCTTCAGGAAACGTGTGTGGGTAAGGCGATGCTTTGCGTAGCTCTCCTTGGGGAAAGGGCAGGAGAAGTTGAGATACAGCCTCTCGATGGTATGCGGACGGAACAGGTGATGCAGATACTCCGCCTGACCGAGGCAGAAGCGCACGTTCTTCATGCCGCTTTCGATGAGCTTTTCTGCGCCTGTCACGATAACGTTTGGAGTTTTCTCGATAGCGATATAGTTTATATCGGGATTTTTCGCCGCAAGCTCGATGATGAACTGACCCTTTCCGCAGCCTATCTCAAGATGAACGGGATTGTTGTTTCCGAATACACGCATGCTGTCAAAAAACAGCTCGTCCTTAAGCGGGTCGTCTGCGAATTCGTTCTGATTCTGCATGTAGATCATCACCTCGGAGCAGGCTGCAAGTCTGTCCTCAAGATGGCGCTTTTTTCTCATTCTCATGATATGTACCTCTGTTATCGAATATAGTAAAGCCCCGCATTTCGGCGGGGCTTTGATGTTTTGTTTTCACAGCCGAAAGGCAAATTATTCACCCGTATATATTACCACACGTGGCGAAAAATGTCAATATCATCCGATGGAGATAACATCGTAGCCTGCCTCTGTAACAGCGTTTCTGAGGGTATCATCGGATACCTCAGCGGTGAGAGTTACCTCAGCACACTTTGCCTCAAGGTCCACCTGTGCGGATACGCCCTCGATATCGTTGAGAGCCTTCTCTACGTGAGCCTTGCACTTAGGGCACATCATGCCTTCGATTATCATTTTTCTTGTCATGGTCTTTTCCTCCGTTGTATCTGTGTTTTCTGTTTTATTTTCACGGATGACAGCGCATCCGTTATCGGTACATCTGTCCTCGTCCATTCCCCTGACCTTAAAGAAGCGCAGTCTCAGCGCATTCGTCACCACGAACACCGAGCTGAAGCTCATTGCCGCTGCGGCTATCATGGGGTCAAGACGTATTCCGAACGGGATGAACAGCACTCCCGCCGCAAGCGGAATTCCCACCGCATTGTAGAAGAATGCCCAGAACAGATTCTGCTTGATATTCCTTATCGTCGCCCTGCCGAGGGATATCGCAGACGCTGCGTCACGCAGGTCGTTCTTCATCAGCACGATGTCCGCCGAGTCTATCGCTATATCCGTGCCTGCGCCTATCGCTATTCCCACATCCGCCGACGCAAGTGCGGGAGCGTCGTTTATGCCGTCGCCTACCATGGCAACGCACCTGCCCTCTGATTTCAGCCGTGAGATATGCTCCGCCTTTCCTGCGGGAAGCACCTCTGCTATCGCCTCATCAACGCCCGCCTGCTGACGTATCACCTCCGCAGTGCGGCGGTTGTCGCCTGTAAGCATTACAACGCTTATCCCCATCTCGTGCAGACGTTTAACTGCCGCAGGGCTTGTGGGCTTTATCACATCTGCCGCAGCAACGATACCCTTTACACGCTTACTGTCGGCTATAAGCATCACTGTCTTGCCATCTGCGGAAAGCCGTGAGAAATCCTCTGCCGCCGCAGAAAAGTCTATCCCATTCTCCGTCATAAGGCGCTCGTTTCCGACAAACCACTGCTGTCCGCTGAGCTTTCCTGTTACTCCACGACCGAAAAGCGCCTCGAAATCCGTCACCTCGGAAGGCTTTGCGCCGTTTCCTTCCGCATACTCCACTATCGCAGCGGAAACAGGATGCTCCGACAGCTTTTCCAGTGAATATGCCGCAGACAATGCTCCCTTTTCGTACTCGATAAGGTCGGTGCAGACGGGTCTACCCTCGGTGACAGTACCCGTCTTGTCAAGCACAACGGTATCTATCTTGTGGAGAGTTTCCAGTGCGGCGGCGGATTTTATCAGTATTCCGTTTTCCGCACCCTTTCCTGTGCCTGCCATTATCGCCACAGGAGTAGCAAGTCCCAGTGCGCAGGGACAGGAGATTACCAGCACCGATATTCCCATCGACAGCGCAAAGGTGAATTCCCTGCCGAGAAGCAGCCACACCGCAAAGGTCAGCACCGCTATCGTCATGACCACAGGAACGAATATGCCGCTTATCTTATCCGCAAGCCTTGCTATCGGCGCTTTGGATGCCGCTGCGTCGCTTACAAGCTCGATTATCTTTGAGAGCGTGGTCTGTCCGCCCACCTTTTCCGCACGGAATTTTATAAATCCGCTGGTATTCACCGAGGCGGTCATTACTGTGTCGCCCACCGTCTTTTCCGCAGGGACGCTCTCACCTGTCAGTGCGGACTCGTCTATCGCTGCGCTGCCCTCAATAATGGTACCGTCTGCGGGTATCCTCTGTCCCGGGCGCACGATGCAGATATCGCCCTCGGAAAGCTGCTCTGCGGGGATAGTTACCTCCCCGCCGTCACGGATGACCGCCGCCGTTTCCGGTGCAAGCTCTGTCAGCTTTGTGAGCGCCTCGGCAGTCTTTGCCTTGGAGCGGGACTCAAGGAACTTTCCCACCGTGATAAGTGTCAGGATAGTACCCGCACCCTCGAAATAAAGGTCCATGTGATACTGATGTACAAGCTCCGTATCGCCTGTACCCATGCCCCAGCACATCATGTAGATGGCGAATATTCCGTATATCACCGAGGCGGCAGAGCCTGTGGCGACCAGCGTATCCATATTCGGAGAGCGGTTTATCAGCGCCCTGAATCCACGTGAGAAATAGGAGCGGTTGAGGTACATTATCGGCAGCACCAGCAGAAACTGCGTGAAACCGAATGCCACTGCGCCCTCTGTACCCGTCATGAAAGCTGGGAGCGGAGCGCCAAGCATGTGTCCCATGGAAACATACATCAGCACCGCAAGGAATATCACCGACAGGATGAGTCGGCGCTTCATCTGCTTTGCTTCTTCCCTTTTCGTATCCGCAGAGAGGGTCTTCTTTTCCTCTGCGCCCTTTACCGTGCAGCCGTAGCCCGCCTTTATCACGGCGGCGCAGATGTCCTCCTCGGTAAGGTCTGTGTATTCTGCGGTCATGCTGCCGCCCATAAGGCTGACGGTGACATCCGTCACTCCGTTGAGCTTCCGCACTGCTTTCTCCACATGAGCGGAGCAGGCTGAGCAGGTCATGCCCGTTACATTGAATCTGCTTTTCATATCTTGCCTTTCAATCTTCTTTCCGTTAGCAAAAGCTAACCAACTTCGTTCTAATTATACATCCATATCACTTTTTTGTCAACTGCGTGACCTCCAGCCATTCGCTGAAGCCCCATGACCACAACAAATGACAGGGGCTTGCAAAAGATGATATTTTATGTTATACTATTAAATTGGACATTTGTCAAATTTTTATCAGCGGAAATATCCGCCAGTGAAAGGAATATAATATGGAAAAAGTTCAGTGGAAGGGCGGCACGCTGCTTGCCCCTGTGCCTGCTGTGCTGGTATCCTGCGGCACAGTGGAAAAGCCCGCCGCAATAACCATCGCATGGACAGGAATAATCTGTTCCGACCCCGCAAAGACCTACATCTCGGTAAGACCGAGCAGAAACTCCTATAACATCATCAGGGAGAGCGGAGAATTCGTCATCAACATGATGCCCTCCTCCTTCGTGCGTCAGGTAGACTACTGCGGCATCAAATCAGGCAGAAACGAGGACAAGCTTGCAAAGCAGAAGCTCACCGCAGAAGCCTGCAACATAGTATCTGCACCGCAGATAGCGCAGTGTCCCATCTCCCTCGAATGTAAGGTGACGGATATCCTGCCTCAGGGCAGCCACGATATGTTCATCGCCGAGATAGTTTCCGTGAATATCGCAGAGAATCTCATTGATGAAAAGGGCAGGCTGTGCATGGAAAAGGCAGGCCTTATGGCTTACGCTCACGGCACATACTACGCACTCGGCAAGAAGATAGGCACATTCGGTTTTTCCGTAAAGCCGAAGCGTGCAAAAAATCCTCACTACAAGAAAAGGAAGTAAGGTGCGGCATGGTACATATCGGAAACGAATGGGACGCACTTCTCGCTGAGGAATTTCAGAAGGAATACTACCTCAGACTGCGGGAATTCCTCAAGGCTGAGTACAGCACAAAAACAATATACCCGCCGATGAACGATATCTTCAACGCACTGAGATACACCTCTTACAGCGATGTAAGGGCGGTGATACTGGGACAGGACCCGTATCACGGTGCGGGACAGGCGCACGGGCTGTGCTTTTCGGTGAAAAAGGGAGTTCAGCCGCCGCCATCGCTTCAGAATATCTTCAAGGAGCTTAATGCGGACCTCGGCATCACCCCTCCCCCGCACGGAGAGCTTACCTCATGGGCGAAAAGCGGCGTGCTTCTCATGAACACCGCCCTCACCGTAAGAGAGGGTCAGGCAAACAGCCACCGCGGTCAGGGCTGGGAGATACTCACCGACCGTGTGATAGAGCTTTTAAATCAGCGTCAGCAGCCGATAGTTTTCATCCTGTGGGGCGGAAATGCACGGGCTAAGACAAAGCTTATCACTAATCCCGAACATCTTGTATTACAGTGCGCACATCCAAGCCCGCTGTCAGCGTACAACGGATTTTTCGGGTGCAGGCACTTCTCAAGGACGAATGAATTCCTCACTTCACGGGGAATGCAGCCCATCGACTGGAGGCTTGAATAATTATGAAAAGAACGGTTTCCGCATTATTCCTCGCAATACTGACGGCTTCTCTGTCAGGCTGCGCCGACCCTGCCGAGAACATCACTCCCGCTGAAAAAGGTCTGCAATACATCATCGTTGACGGAACGACGGTAGACCTCACCAAGGGAACAGAGGCTGTTGAAGCGGCTCTCGGAGAGCGTTTCGCAGTGATTGAGGGCAGCAGACTTCCCGAGGGTACAAAAGCAGATGATATCCTGCTTACCGCCAGCATATACGACATGGAATGGTCGGAATATCATTTCACCGAATACAGCAACGAGATCACTAATGCGCCTGCTGTTCTTTATAAGGATATGCCGTCTGACATGACGCTTGATGAATTCCGCACCGCCTACGAGGGTCTGTACTACGACTCTTACTGTTTTGAAAATAATAAGAAAGTCCCGACATACGACTTGGTTCAGGTAAACGGCAAGGTGCTTACGGTTTCAGAGATAAAAGACCAGATGGAACGTGAGAAAATTTATGATGCCTCTGCCTCAGAGCATTTTATAGCAGACTACGTTTCATACAGATATCTTGCACGTGGGTTCTATTATGACACATCCGAAGATGTGGTGATACTTAAATGCCGATCTGACGGACAGAAATGTATCTCGTATTCACTTAGGTATCATGTGGATAACCCCAATGTTACAATAGACTAACCAAATATAAAAAACATAAACAGGAGAAAACTGAATGACATTTGAACAGATACTAAAGGTAATTGACGATGCAGTGTGGGGCATCCCGCTCATAGTTCTTATCCTCGCCTGCGGAGTATGGCTTACTGTCCGCACTCGGGGACTTCAGGTGCGCCACCTCGGACGTGCGCTCAAGTACATGGTAAAGAACGAAAATGGCGGCGACGGCGACGTTTCCAGCTTCGGAGCGCTGTGCACTGCGCTTTCCGCCACCATCGGCACAGGAAACATCGTAGGCGTTGCGACAGCTATCACTGTTGGCGGCCCCGGTGCGCTTTTCTGGATGGAGGTAGCCGCATTCTTCGGAATGGCGACAAAGTACGCTGAGGGTCTGCTGGCTATCAAGTACCGTGTAACAGATGCAAACGGCGCAAAGCTCGGCGGTCCTTTCTACTACATAGAAAACGGAATGGGTCAGAAGTGGAAGTTCCTCGCTAAGATATTCGCCGCACTCGGCGTGTGCGTAGGCATCTTCGGAATTGGCACATTCGCACAGATAAACGGTATCTCCTCTGCGGCAAACAACTTCTTCGACCCCAACGGTGCGAATACCGTAAGCCTTTTCGGCACAGACTACACTCTGACCACCATCATCACAGGTGCAATAGTAACCGTATGCGCCGCACTGGTAATAATCGGCGGCATCAAGCGTATATCCTCCATATCACAGATAATCGTGCCTTTCATGGCGATAATCTATGTGCTGGTAGTTATCGTTATACTTATCTGCAACGTGACCGCTATCCCCGCAGCTGTCGCAGAGATAGTTACCAGCGCTTTCAGCTTTGAGATAAACGAGGTGGCAGGCGGTGCGCTCGGTATACTCGTAGCCATGCAGAGCGGTATCTCAAGGGGTATCTTCTCCAACGAGGCAGGTCTTGGCTCTGCGCCCATCGCAGCAGCAGCTGCAAAGACCAACGACCCTGTACGTCAGGGGCTTGTCACTATGACAGGTACATTCATCGACACCATAATCATATGCACCATGACAGGTCTTGCAGTCGTTATCGGCGGCGGCTGGGTGCCTGAGCTTGGTCTGGAGGGCGTTGCGGTAACTACCTACTCTTTCCAGAGCTGCCTCAGCTTCCTGCCGACACAGGTGCCTGCATTCATTCTGATGGTATGCCTGGTATTCTTCGCATTCACGACCATCCTCGGCTGGAATTACTACTCCGAGAGATGCCTTGCATATCTCGTTGGCGGAAAGGCGATATTCACTAAGATATTCCGCTGGGCGTATATCCTCGCAGTAGCGATAGGCCCCTACATGACTGTCTCCGCAGTATGGACGATAGCCGATATCTTCAACGGACTTATGGCGATACCGAACATCATCGCACTGCTTGCGCTTTCGGGCGTTGTCGCCGCAGAAACAAAGGCATTCAATCAGCGCCTTAAGGGAAAGAAAAAAGCACAGACCTAAACAATATACAGACGATCCGCTTCCGACATCAATCAGAGGCGGATCTTTTGTTGACTTTTTCTTGCGATATTGCTATAATAAAAGCAACATAAGTTTATTCCGTAACAGGAGGTACTCCGATGCTGAAACGTTCACTGGCGATATTTGCCGCTGCGGCTATGCTGCTGACAAGCGGCTGCAACGACACTGCGGAAAGCAGCTCTGCTGCGCTGACAGAGAATATCGGCACTGAAGCTGCCGCCACCTCGCCTGACTCTGCCGAAGTAACAGAAAGCACAGACGCCGCCGAGGAAGAACATGTGCTGAACATCCTCTCCAACAGCGAACAGCTGAAAAATCTGTTTGAAGCCTGCTGCCCCGATTATGTATACATCGATGAATACTCAGGCAGAATAGGCGATATGCAGATAGTCTGGACATACTGCCCGCCGAATGCCGACTGGGATTTCAACGGTGTTGTAAAGCACAGTATAGAAACGCAGGACGAAGCCTCTGCCTATGACAAGACCGATATCATAATAGCTGACGAAGAACTTCTGCCGCTCTATATGGAGCGCGGTTATACTATGCCGCTTGAGGATATCGGCATCACCTCCGAGGACACCGCAGAGATGTACCCATATACAATTCATGCAGGAACATACGACGGCAGACTGATGGGTCTTGCATGGGAGGTCACTCCCGTGGTGCTCACATACAGACGTGATATCGCAAAGCAAGTGCTTGGCTCAGACGACCCCGAAACCGTGGCACGCTACGTTGACGATATAGAGTCACTCACATCCACAGCAAAGCTCATGCAGGAAAGCGGATATCATATCCTGTCAACGGCTGACGACCTTTATTATGCGTACAAGAGCGACATCTCACCCGCTGTGATAGCTGACGGCGAGCCACTGCTTGACACCGACATGTACCTCTGGGCAGAGCAGGCAAAGCTGTTTGCAGACAGCGGATATATCACCACACACTCCATGTGGAGCGATGAATGGGCGATTGGAATGACCATGCAGGGCGATGTTTTCGGCTATCTGCTGCCGCCATGGGCGGTATTATGGACTCTGCCCGGAAATGCAGGTAGCAGCTACCTCAACCCTACCGGCGAAACAGGCATCGGCAATTACGCGGTGTGTGCGCCGCCCTCGTACACCTACTGGGGAGGTCAGTATATCTGCGCCGCTGACGGCACGGACGACCCCGAGCTTGTGGCGGAGTTTCTCCGCATCCTGTTCAGCAGGGAGATGTCCACGGCTCTTGCTACGGGCGAGCAGAAAATGTTCGTTAACCACATGACAGCGATAGATGAGCTTGCCGCTGCGTCCGAGGGCGAGGAATTCCTCGGCGGACAGAACGCACTTGCAGTATTCAGCGAGTGTGCAAAGCTTATAAACGAACCTGCGCCTACCCGCGCAGGAGTGGCCATCGGACAATATTTCAGAGGAAGCATGCGTGACTACATACGAGGTAGGGCGACCTATTCCGAAGCCCTTGCCGAGTTCAGGGAAAACGCTGACAGATTCATAAAAACATATCAAGGAGGATAACACTATGCCATTCATCAACACAAAATACTCCGCAGAGATCACATCTCAGCAGGAGCAGACCATCAAGACAGAGCTTGGTAAGGCGGTTTCGCTTATCGGAAAGAGCGAGGGCTGGCTCATGCTGGGCTTTGAACAGAACTGCTCACTGTACTTCAGGGGCGAAAAATCCGAGAAGATAGCGTTCGTGGAGGTAAGCCTTTTCGG
>JAFSHE010000146.1 GCA_017440445.1 Oscillospiraceae bacterium
CGGCAAGCGCTACTACATCTCTGCCTGCCATGCCGTTTTCATCGATTCCCGCCCATGTGCCGAGAACGTTCCAGCTTTCCTTGTTCCAGTCATACTCGATACGCAGATTGGTAAGCTCGCCGTTATGAACGACAGAGCAGGTATATACGCTGTAATCCTCGGTCTGGTCTACTATCTCGATAGGAAGAAGCTGACCGTCATCAAGGGATACCCATGTTCCGTCGAAATTATCCGTGATAAGGCCACTGTCGTCATATATCACGTCATCGTCCGAGCCAAGGTAGATGGTGCTTCCGTCCTCATTCCAGAGGAAAAGGCTGCACGCTGCATAATAAAGGTCAGAGAAGTCGGACAGCTGCACTGTATATGCTCCGTCCTCGTCAAAGAACACATTCGCAACGGGAATGGTGCTGCTGTCTGCGGCACTTTCAAAGGTGTCTGTATTACAGGAATAATCCTCGCAGGAGAAGCCGATGTTCCATATATCGGAGAAATCAGCAAGCCAGCTGCTGTTATCGTACTCACCGACATCCATACCTGTTGTTCCGTATGCAGCCTTGTCAACAAAGGCAAGATAATATGTACTGGGGCAGATATCAGCAAATATGGAAAGCTCTCTCGAACCCTGAACTCCCAGAGGATAGTACATGGAAAGTCCTGTTGCCTCGCTGTGCTTATAGCCGTTCTTGTTGTAGATTATCGCATCATCAAGCTTCTGTAATGTATCCGCTGCATTCGGGCAGTATGCGGAAGCTCCTGATAAGATACCGCCAAGGTCAACCATGTTCGTGAAGCCCTCGGACCTGTTATTTCCGCCGAAGTTATCCGCCTGAAGTATTGATTTCACAAGACCCGAAAAATCCTCACACTCGTACATCTGCTTTGCTGTATCGTTGAAAGAGGTTATCAGCGCATCTATCTTTGACAGGTCGATGACCGAAAGCGTACAATCGGATTCACGCTTGTACTCTGCGCAGTGGTCATAATAGCTTTCGCAAAGCTCCTTGCCGAGCGTTGCTCCGTCTGTGGCAGGATTTTTCGCAATATAGTCGAGAAGCGCTGTGTAATTCCAGCCGCCGCCCGGCTCTGTCTCCTCCGAGCCGTACATGTAATTCGCATAGGGAACAAGCACATTTGCGGTCTCAAGCGTTGCCATAAGGCACGCATCAAAGCCTATGAACTCGAATTTCTCGCTCATGCAGTCAAAGGAATCGCTGAGAGCCTTGTCGACCTCCTTGAGCGAAAGGCTGTCCATGTCGTTAAGCTCGTCAAAGCATATTCCTGAGATACTTCCGCCGCCGTGATTCCAGAAAACAAGTCCCATATTCTCAGCGGGATAGTTCTCAGCGCCCCACTCGATAAAGGAAGAAAGTGTATCAGGGTCGCCCATATTGGCAAGAGGCTGCTCGTCCACCAGCCTGATATCGCCGTCTACCCTCTCATACCTCTGTATCCTGTCCGAGGCGATGATATCATCGTACCAGCCGTTTGTACCGCCTGTCTGATATACGATATTGACACGCTCGTTATACTGCGACTTGATAGCCTCGATTATATCCGATGTACCCGCATTACCACGGGACTCAAGGTCTGTACCGCACAGATACACAAGGATAGTCCAGTCGTCGCCGCCCATCGATGCTTCCTTATCACGGGAAAGGCGGGAGATATTCAGCTTGCCGTCCTCCATGGACATCATCGTGCCTCGACCGGACATAAAGCCCTTGGAGTCGTCAAGCTCTCCCTCATCTATCAGCGGAGCATGTGTGCCTGTGGAAGTATATCCATCCATCTCGGAAACTATATCCTCCAGGATATCCCCCGCAGAGCCGCATCCCGTAAGCAGCAGCGAAAGTGCCGCAGCAACGGAGATACCTTTAAGAAATCGGTTTTTCAAATAAAACACCATCCTTTTTTTACTAAATTATATAGCTTAATTATATCAACAAAATAGCAATATGTCAAGCAAATGCTACTCAGCGGCAAGCCACAGCCTCATTCCCGCCCTTGCCATATTATCAAGCTCCTGTCGTGCCTGCTGCTCCTGCTTTTCACTAAGCTTCTGACCTGTCCTTGTCCTGAAGGACGCATTGATAACAGGCTCGCCGTTTTCTTCGAACTCCACTTCTATGTTATATGCCTCGCAGGTAAGCTCACCCTCGTCCAGCATATAGTTCAGCGGAATTCCGTCTGCGCCCTCGGACAGCAGCATGTAGCCTGCGGTCTCCTCCTCATCGGCAAACAGCGTAAGATGTCCGTCCTTTATCAGCCGAGAGCCGTTAAGCACCGCTGTTTTCCCATCTGAGCCGCTTGTCATTCCGCTTCCGTTTTCTGTTTTCTCAAAGCTCGGGACAAGCGTTGTCCTGCCGCCCTCGTTATCAGACAGGATATCAAGCAGCGTCGTCTTTGGTGACGTACCCGTAAGATAAGCGTTCATTATCATGCTGTATGGCTTTTCAGCGGCGGTGATGCCCTCAACAAACTGCATATCTGTGAGCATCTCTGCCTTTTCAGCGCAGCAGACGGGCATGTTAAGGCTGCACCGCATATCACGGTACAGCATCGTCAGCAGTGAGATGATGTCAGCCTCCTCAAAGCCCGCTCCTAATACCAGCAGCTTGCTTTCGCTCATGTATATCTCCTTGCCGTCGATGAGAGAGAGCTGCTTTACCGCCTCTCCGAGGGTCTTGCCGCTCCCGCTGACCTTGATAACATTCGTTTTGGTGACGTCCACCTCGCCGCCGCTGCCTCCTGCGCTGAACAGAAGCGCATTAAGCGTGAACTCGCCGTCCTCAAAGTCCACAGCGGCAAGCTGGATTATGGCACGGTCGCCAAGCTCCGTTGTATCAGAGCAGCCCGTAAGCAGCAGCAGACCTAGCAGCAATATCAGCTTTTTCATGCAGGTTTCCTCTCCTTTTTAGTTTTTTCAGGCAGGGAATGTCTTACCGCCGCATACGCTGCAAACAGCATTACCGCAGTGCGCATCCCCGCCGCCAGTGACCATATCGCTCCCGAAAAGCCATCAAGTCGCTTGAACACAGCTATATCCGCAAGCTGTGACGCAGCTACAAACGGATACTCGGCAATCGAAACAAAATCCCCGAGGGCGGTTATACAAAATCCACACACAAGCACCGCCGATGCCGCCGATGCCGCTGCAAAAAGAAAGCCCAGACCTCCGCAGCCTTTCTTCCCCTCTCTTGCTTTCAGATACGGCATGAATGCCGCAAAAGCGAGATATTCTCCGCCGCTGAGCAGCCTTTCTATGACCTGACGGACAAACTCCCTGTCGTACTCAGCCTCGGACACTGTCCGTATCCGCATGTGGGGAATGTCTGCAAGC
>JAFSHE010000015.1 GCA_017440445.1 Oscillospiraceae bacterium
CAACCCAGCTTATTGGGTTTATATTCACATTAATGAGTATTATGTTACTGGTGTCTGGTTGTTTTCGCTTACCAGAAGGATATGTAACCAATGATAATGAAACACAGGAATTACAATGGCTTGCCGAAGAATTGCAGTTGGTTTGCGATGAGGTGGAGTCTGTGATGTGTACGGAGCGTGTACTGTATAGCCATAAAGCTGGAGTTACTGCGTTAGTTGTAAATTTCCAGCAAGAGATTGACGAAAAACAGGCAGAAGTAGTTATAGAACAATTGCTATGTCAATTGAACAATACACAGCTGCTTGATGTGTTGTTATCACACGGTTGGTTCAAAAATAAAGATGCTGTAATTGTCTTTTACTCCAGTGGTAGAGAGAATGACTATATCTTTGAGCTATTGCGATGTCATGATTTTAAAATTCTCTTGGGTTCTGAACGTTTTTGGGCAAAGAATAAATGCTTTGAAAACCATGAATGGGAACTGTCCGATTATATTGATATAGACAGTTATTCAAATTATTTTGCGACAAATTAATGTGACGATAAGAAGAACGCAAATAATAAAAAGTAGTTTTTCTTTTCATAAATACTGTAACATTTGATAAATAACCAAAGCCTGAGAGGTATCACCTCTCAGGCTTCGGTTATTTAACTCCGCTTTCCTTTATTTCAAACCGCAGTTCGTCAACATCCAGCTCCGCCTGTGCGCCGTATGGAAGTACACATATCGGCGAAGCGTGCCCGAAATTCAGTCCGTACATTATCGGCAGGTTGGGGAGCCCGTACTTATCGGAAACTATCCTGCGGATGATGTCGCAATACGGCTCGAACGGCACAGGGGAGCGCATCCTGCCTATGATGATGCCACTCATCGCTTGAAGGAAACCGTTCTTTCCCAGCCAGTCGAAAAAGAAATCCGCATATTCCTCGCTCCATATCTCTGGGATATCCTCATAGAAGAATATTGCTCCCTCAAAATCGGATTTGTTTAGAGTTATACCGCAGCTTTCGGGATATTCCGACATACCGCCGTGACCGCCAAAAAGGTGACCTGTTACTCTGCCGCTGCCCTGAATTCGCATATATCCATCGTTTCTGATGTATTCACGAGTATAATTCGGATCGGTGTGGTGATTTCGTCCGTGCGACCAGTTTTCCGATGGAGGTATCTCACCGATAGGAGAAGAATCAAAAAGCGTTTTATGAAACCAATATCTGCTGTATGGATGCCAGCCCTGCGCCTCACCTACCGTTGTCAGCAGATTGTCACCGTAAAAGGTAGAAAGCCCCGCCTTGTAACAGTACAGGTGCAGTGTCATTACATCCGAGTAGCCACATAATATCTTCGGATTGTTGCGTATCACCTCAGGGTCCAGGTAAGGCAGCAGCCGCACTGAATCATTGCCGCCTATATTAGCGATTATCGCTTTAACATTTTTGTTTTCAAATGCCCACATAAGGTCGGTGGCTCTCGCTTCGGGATGGGATTCAAGGTATGCCGTACCCTTCATGGAATTCGGTGCAGCGACAACATTGAGTCCGAGCTGCTTTAGTCGTTCAACTCCCAGTTTGTACTGCCAGCGTACTCTGCCTGTTCCCGCACATCCCCATGAGGGGCTTATAGTTGCTACCGTATCTCCCGGGTGAAGTCTTTCAGGCTTTATCATAATTTTCACCTGCCTATACAAAATACGGCGCTACCCATTGACAGCGCCGTAATTATTTACTTATTCTCTTCCTCACGAAGCTTTCTGAAGTTCCATGCGTCACGGCACATTTCTTCAAGGGTCTTTTCAGCCTTCCAGCCCAGCTCCTTCTCAGCGAGGGCGGGGTCTGCGTATGTAGCGGCAGCGTCGCCGGGACGGCGCTCTCCGATAGTGTAGCCGAGGTCGATATTATTTACTCTCTGGAATGTATCCAGTATCTGAAGTACGGAGTATCCGTTTCCTGTACCGAGGTTGTATGCCAGAGCTCCGTTGGAATTCCTTGCCTTCTTGATAGCTGCAACATGTCCCTTAGCGAGGTCAACAACGTGGATGTAGTCACGTACACATGTGCCGTCGGGTGTGGGATAATCATTACCTGCAACGCTGAGTACATCACGCTTGCCTGTTGCCTTGTCAAGAACGATAGGCATAAGGTTGTTGGGGATACCGTTGGGGTCTTCGCCTATCTTGCCGCTTTCGTGAGCGCCTACGGGGTTGAAGTAGCGGAGAAGTATCATACTCCACTTGTCGTTTGCAGCAGCCATCTCACGGCAGAGGTTCTCTATGATGAGCTTAGTGCTTCCGTAGGGATTGATAGCGGAGAGCGGGAAATCCTCCTTAACGGGAACTGTTTCAGGAATTCCGTATACAGTAGCGGAGGAGCTGAAAACGAACTTTGTGCAGCCGTACTTCTTCATGCATTCAAGGATGTTGAATGTTCCGCGCAGGTTGTTGGAGTAGTACATCAGGGGCTTTTTAACGCTCTCGGGAACGCACTTGTAGCCCGCAAAATGGATGACCGCCTCGATGTCATTTTCTGCAAATATCTCGTCAACGGCAGCCATATCCAGCATATCAGCCTCATAGAACTTAAAGTCCTTGCCTGTTATCTCACGGATACCGTCCAACGCCTTTGAGTTGGAGTTGTAGAAGTTATCCATTACAACGATGTCCTCGCCCGCATTGAGAAGCTCTACGCAGGTGTGGGAGCCGATAAAGCCTGCTCCGCCTGTTACTAAAATAGCCATGATATGACCTCCGAAATATTAAAAGAATATACATCTATTATACTATCATTGTCACAGATTGTCAATAAGATTAAGGCATTTTTTAGGTTTTTGGGTTATTAACGAAACAGTTAAGCTATGTTGCTGTCTGCGTTATTGAAAAACGCTGTGAAAGCTGATATCATATATACAGGAGCTCCGAAAACAAACAGGAGGAAATCATCATGAATTTTGAAATAGGTAAGAAGATACGTCTTTTAAGGCTAAGCAAGGGACTTACACAGGAGCAGCTTGCGGAAAAGCTGAGCGTTACATCGCAGTCGGTATCAAAGTGGGAGAATTGCGTAACCGCTCCCGATATAGGACTGCTGCCGCAGATATCGGTTGAGCTTGGAGTTACTATCGACGAGCTGTTTTCCATGACGGACGAGTCAAGGCTTGCCCGAATTGAGAATCTTATCGGAAGCAGCAGCGATAACACTGTTATTTCCGAGCGTGATTTTGAAAGCTACTGCACATTCCTTTGTGAGCATAAGGAGGACCCTGTTCTTAAGGGACGCATCCTGACAGCGCTTGCGGGATTGTATAATCAGCAGGCGATAAGCTACCGCATGACTGCGGCAAGATACGCACAGGAGGGCATAAGATACGACCCTGATGAGAAGATGAATCACCGTGTGCTGCTGACAGCGTGGAATGGAGCGGACCGTGACTGGTATGTGGCGAATCATGCTGAGCTGATAGCTTTTTATATGGATTTTGTGGAGGAGCATCCTGATAATCTCCCTGCGCTTCAGCTTCTTCTCGATAATCTTATTTCCGACCATCGCTGTGACGAGGCGGAGTATATTCTGGCAAAGCTGAAAAGTGCGGACAGTACCTCGTGCAGACCACTGATGTATGAGGCAAGACTGCATATCCTTCGTGGGGATAAAGCCCTTGCGGAGCAGACGCTTGACAGGATGACATCCCAGTTTGCGGATGACTGGCTTGCGTGGGCGTACAAGGGTGATGTATACGCATGTATAGCGGAGTATGACAAAGCATCTGAGTGCTGGAGGAATTCCTTTGAGAAGCAGTCATCGCCACGGTTAATTGATGACCTTCTTTGCCTTGCACAGGTGGCTGTGATACAAAAACGCTTCGCCAAAGCGGCAGAGTATTATCTCAGCACGATAGCAGTGCTGAGGGAGGACTACTCTGTTACGGAAGGTGATATGATAAAACAATTCAGCGCACTTGCAGAGAGGTATACGGATATGTCACGAACTATCTCTTGACACGGAGAAATAAATGTAATATACTGTAATTACAGACTATATTACGAAAGGCAGGGTGTATCAGATGATATGTTCAAAATGCGGTAGTGCTATGGATGATAATGCAAAGACCTGTCCAAGCTGCGGCTCTCCCGTAGTGGAGGTACACAGTGTATCGGCAGACGGGAAAAGTGCGTCGGGCTCGGGACGTGCTGCGGTAACTGTGGTGTTTTCTGTCCTTTTTGGTATACTGATATTTATCTGTATTACTGTGGCGGTGATATTAGGCATCCTTCGTTCGTCCGTTGATGACGGAAAGCTGTCTGAGGGTATTGCAGCAACGGATATCACACAGCTTAAGATAGGAGAGCTTGTCATTGACAATCAGTTATCCTTTACCATCAAGGGAAAGGAATACAGCTATAAGGATATCTCGGAGGATACTACCCTTGCGGAGTATGCAACGATGCTGTTCAGTGAGTATGAGCTTTCGGAAGAAGAAGTCACTACCATGGGCGAAAAGCTCCGCATAACAGACCTTGTGGGGGATGTCGTTAAAAGCTACGAAAACTATATTATGAACGATGAAGCGTTTAATGTCGTTACAGTGGACCGCCTTATCAGTATAGTGAACGATTGTGAACAGTATATAGAGAAGGAGTTCCCTGATATTGATGTAAACTTCAGCGATGCAGGAAAAGTGCTGGAGGAAAACAGGGATAATCTCAACATGTTTGCACCTGAAAAAGCGCTTGGTGGCATCGGAGAAACCACATCTGTTCTGCTGTCGATGCCTGTTATTATAGCGGCATGGGCGGTGGTCGTGGTGCTGACAGCGCTGATAATGCTTATCGGCAGAGGTCCTTCCGCAGGACTTATCACCAGTGGTATATGTGCTGTGCTTAGTGGCGGAGTGCTTCTCACCGTAACGAGTATATATCAGAGCTTTCTTACTGGAATACAGGGATATAAGTTCCTTACAGATATATTGACCGATCTTGTTGAGAATGCTGTTGCGGCAGACCTGAGGATATATTCTATAATTATTCTGATAGCGGGAGTAGTGATACTTGGCGGTGGAATAGTTGTAAAAGTTCTTATGAATAAAAAACGCCGTATCTGATCTAAATTGCAAATAAAAAGATCCTTATCATCTCTAAATGGTAAGGATCTTTTATTGTTATCTGAGCGTCAGATAGAACATCGCACCTTTATATCCGTAGATTTCAATGCCGTTTGCCGTACAACCCATCTCCTCAAGGCGGTCAACGTATGCCATCTGGTTAATTCCGAAGTATCCAAAGAAAGCCTTTGCTGAGCCGCTGTCGAAGTATATCTCGGTAGTCATTATGCCCTTGTCATAGTTTTCAGTGGACAGCTTTATAAGTGCTTCAAAAGCTTCATCGCTGGTTTCGAACATCGGAATATCCATCACTTCGTAATAATTGTACTTCGTTGCGGTTGCCGCAGGTACTTTAAAAGGATTATCCAGCTCATGAGTACTAAGTATCTTCTTGGATGTAACACAGAAGTAGTCATATCCGGGTTCTGCACCGTATCCGACAGGATCATCGAATGTAACGTCCACATGATACCACTTGCCCTCAAGCTTTACCATGTTCCACATGTGGTCGCCCTCGCTGGAGCCTTCAACGCAGATGCACTCTATTCCAACAGACTGGCACAGGTATGCAAATGCCTTGGAGTAGCCCTCGCACAGTGCCTTTCCGTTAAGCAGAGGACCATCAGCGTCACGCTTGTACTCGCCGCCTGCGGAGGTGTAATCGGTATTATGTGTTATCGCATCATGGAGATATACAACACGCTCGAACAGGTCGTCTATCTCAAGAGCCTCATCGATTATCTTCTGTGCCGCGGCTTCAAGCTTAGGCTTTATACTGGTCATATCAGCCTTTGAACGTGCGTATTTCGGGGTAACTGTCAGTATCTTTCTGGTATTGTAGCTGTAGCTGTATCCGCTTGCCAGCCAGAAGAACTGAGGATTTTCGTAATCCATGGCATAGAACGCCTTGTTTACATCATCAGCAGTGCAGTTGTACTTGGATACATCTATCTTTGTCGAATAGTTCGCTACGCATTTGTAAAGATCTGCATAGATCTTTTTCTGTGTAGCGGTCAGAGTGGAGTAAGCGTACTTTGAGGTGTATTTATCCAGCAGATTTTCGGTGAAGTCTGCGGGGTCTGTTATCTTGTATGTAAAATCATGTATTTTCTTGCTCCAGCCGCTCTTGTAGGGATATACACGCAGTGTACAGCTTTTATCGATCGTGATTCCCGCCGAGGTGTACAGCTTGGACTTTGTAGTGGGAGCGCTGCCGTCAAGAGTATAGTAGAACTTGACATTCTTGGATTCGGACGAGAGCTTGATGGTCTGCGTGCCGCTGTATGTTCCGCTTTTCAGTGATGCAGTCACCTTAGGGAAGAACTTGTAGTTGTAAGAAACGATCTTACTGTTTGCACCGTTTGCTTTAGCGTAGAATTTGAGTGTAGCGTTTTTGGTCACGGGAATCTTAGCAGTATACAGCTTGTAGTCAGCGCCATTAAGACTGTAATAGATCTTTGCACCCTTTGTGGCGCATTTGAGCGATATGTAATATCCGGATTTACAGTAGTATGCGCCACCCTTAAGGTTTGCAGTGGGAGTAGCGGGTGCAGTAGCAGCATCGGCTGTTACGGAAGCGCCGATAAACGACTGCACAGGTGTGCTGAAAGCGCTTGTTGATACCACAGCGGCAAGTATCAGTGCCAAATATCTGTGTTTCATGTTTGACCTCCTTGATTGTTTAGTAAAAATCTACAAATACACTATATTTATTATAACAAATTTTTCTTTTTCTGTCAACATGCAGTGCTGCACAATATATGGTAATTTAATATATTATTCAAGTTCTATTTCAAGCTTTGCAGAGGTCTTGCTTTTGGTTACTTCGTATGCGGGGTCGCCGTCCTCGTAATTGTATTCTGATATCTCAATGTCAGTCAGGATATACACATAGCAGTATTCCTCGTCCTCCTGAACGTTCTGTATGCGCACGCAGTACAGCTCGCCGTTCTCGTTTTCATATACATAGTCGTATGATGTGATGTTTGGTATAGCGTCGGAAACATTGGTTATCTCGTGTATAAGCTTATCTGAGTCGGATATGTATCCTTTTGTTTCAACTTCGTTCAGGATATATTCAAGAAGCTCGTCGTCCATCCTGTCGCAGCCTGTGAAAAGAATAAGCACAGAAGCGCACAGGGCAAGCAGGATATTTCTGATCTTTTTACTCATAACTACCCCTTTCGTTATGTTTCAAGCGGTGCGGGATTTTCTATGGGTATCTCGCTGTGAAGTGTGGTCTGTGGGTTATAAGCCCATCTTACTCCGTTGGTGATTATCCGCTGTATATCAGGGTCATGGTAGGTGGGATATTCCTCGTGTCCCGGCTGGAAATAGAAGATACGTCCCCTGCCTCTGCGGTAGGTCAGGCCGCTCCTGAACACCTCTCCGCCGCTGAACCATCCGAGAAATATCGTTTCCTCAGGCTCGGGGATATCAAACGGTTCGCCGTACATTTCCTCTGTTGGCAGCACGAAGCTTTGAGGAACTCCCTCTGCGATAGGGTGTGAGGGGGAGATACACCATAAACGCTCCCTGTCACCGTGGCGCCATTTGAGGTTGAGCGTAGTACCGAGAAGCGCTTTCATCACTTTGCTGTGATGTGCGGAGTGCAGCGCAACAAGCCCCATACCTCCGAGTACATGACGGCAGACTTTTTCGACTGTGCTGTCTTCAACCTTGTCGTGAGCCATGTGTCCCCACCATATCAGCACATCGGTATCTGAGAGTATCTCCTCGGTAAGTCCATTTTCGGGCTGTGAGAGTGTGGCAGTGCGCACGGTGATGTCCTCGTTTTCTCCTAGAAACTTAGCAATACAGCCATGTATACCATCGGGATATATTGCTTTTACATTTTCCCTTTCCTGCTCGTGCTTGA
>JAFSHE010000016.1 GCA_017440445.1 Oscillospiraceae bacterium
GATGGAGGGTGTATGCTTCTTCGCCTGGTCGAACAGGTCACGCACTCTGGACGCACCCACGCCGACGAACATCTCTACGAAGTCGGAACCCGAAATGGAGAAGAACGGTGCGCCCGCCTCTCCAGCAACTGCCTTTGCAAGCAGGGTCTTACCCGTTCCGGGAGGGCCTACAAGCAGCACGCCCTTGGGAACTCTTGCGCCTATCTCACGGTACTTACCGGGGTTCTTGAGGAAGTCTACTATCTCGATAAGCTCCTGCTTTTCCTCGTCTGCGCCCGCAACGTCGTTGAAGGTCACCTTCTTGCCCGACTGCTGTCTTACATTGGCCTTGGAAAAGCTGTTCATCTTGCCGCCGCCTGCTGTGGAGCGCATCACCATCACGGTGAAGATTATCATAACTCCCACAAGCAGCAGATAGGGAAGTATGCTTGTAAGGAACGTGTTATCAGCTATCGGGATGTAATCCTCCATGAGGGGGGATTCCTTGTTCACCTCGTTATAGCGTACACGGTAGGTCGCCATCTTGCCCTCGGAGGTGTAGCCCGAATTGATATCGTTGATGAAGATGTTCACATTAGGGACAGTGTAGGTGTGTACCTCTGTGCTGCCCTTGAGCTGATAGGTCAGCTTTCCGCTGCCGAGGTCAAGCTCGTAAGCCGAAACATTCAGGTTATCGAACTCGGTGATTATCTGAGAATAGGGCTTGGGTGACTCACCCGTGCCGCCCGCCATATTCAGCACTGCTACAAGACCGAATATCAGCAGGAATATCACCAGAAAATAAATAAATATGCCTTTGAACTTATTTGACTGCATCTGATCCGCCTTTCCGAAACGGGAAAATTCAGTAATATCATTTCCCGAAATTTAATAATTATGTACCTGCCGCATTATTACGAATATACCTCGGGGCTGAGTATCGCAACGTATGGGAGATTTCTGAACCTCTCATCGTAATCAAGTCCGTAGCCCACAACGAAATGGTCGTCTATTGCAAAGCCGATGTGATCCGCTGTGAAGCCCTTTACCACCCTGCGTGAGGGCTTGTCGAGAAGGGTAACTATCTTCAGCGAGCGGGGATTTCTTGTGGCAAGCCCCTGCTTGAGGGAATGAAGGGTCCTTGCAGTGTCGAGGATATCCTCCACCAGCACCACATCCCTGCCCTCGAAATCTATCTCCGCACCAACGTCAAGCCGTACCTCGCCGCTTGAAACAGAGCTGCTTCCGTAGCTGGAGGCTTTAAGGAAGTTTATCTCCAGCGGACAGTGCATCTCTCTGATAAGGTCTGCGAAAAATACCACCGAGCCTTTCAGCACGCAGATAAACAGCGGATTTTTTCCCGCATATTCCTCAGTAAGCACTCTGCCCATCTCCGCAACCTTTGTCTTTATCTCTTCCTCTGTGAGAAGTATTCTTTCTATTCCGTCAGGACGATACATAATTTTGTACTCCTTTTCTTTTTTGTGCAGTCACATAACTACACGAATAACATTATAGCACACATCAGATAAAAATGCAAATCTTTTTGGTGAATTTTTGCTGAAATTTTTCGCACACAGAAAAAACGGGCAGATACGACCATCTGCCCGTCAGTTTGTCGAAAAAGTATATATCAGCCTGTACAGCGGGCTGTTTAGATAACTTTTTTGGTGTGGCTCTGCCCCACCAAAAAACACTTCTATCTGCGCAACTGTGCGAGTTGGCGCAGACTTGCAAAGCAAGTGGCGCCAGCGAGTGCGGACAGCGCAGATGTCGGCTGCGGCATGGATGCCGCAAAGTCGAAGCCAAAAGGCGGCAAGGATGCCGCCAACAAAGCTTCGACGAGGAAAACTGTCCCATCGGGACTTTTTCGACGGTCTCACAAGCAGATACGACTATCTGCCCGTGAAAATATCACTTTCTGTTGCGGTAATTCTGCTCCTGCGCCAGCACGAAAACAACTCCCCGCTTTGCCACCACGAATTTCCCCATGCAGGGATTGAACTTTCCACGGCCTGCGGCTATTATCTCCTCGGCGGTGTTTATCCTGAGAGAGCTTGGCTCTATCCCGCCATCCATCAGTATCCTGCGTATCACACGGACACGTATCGGTCGGGGGAGCGCCGCTATTTCCGCAGTGCGGTAGCCGCCCTCGGTGCGGGAGCTTTCCAGTGCCTGCTGCGCCATCTCCTCAAGGAAGTCGCTGTCCTCACGCAGATTTTTCTGCATGCGCTGCGAAGTCTGATAGAATGAACCGTTTATCTTAAGTATTTCGGGCAGCAGGATATGCCGCACCTTATTACGTGTGTAATCGGTGGAGAGATTTGTCTTGTCCGTGACAAAACCAAGTCCCTTGTCCGCACAATAACGCTCCACCTCGTCACGGGTGCAGTATATCAGCGGACGGATTATATTCTCCCTTACGGGCGGAATTCCGCACATGCCTTTAAGTCCCGTGCCACGCATCATATTGAGCAGCACCGTTTCCGCACTGTCGTTCAGATTGTGCGCAGTTGCGAGCTTCTTCCCCGCTGACTGCTCCGAAAAGAAGTCGTATCTCACACGGCGGGCTGTTTCCTCTATGCTCTCATGCTTGCGCTGGAATTTCCTCACATCCGTATCAAGCACGGCAAGCGGAATTCCCATACCCTCGCACAGCTTCTGACAGAAGCGCATGTCGCTGTCGGACTCCTCGCCCCTCAGCCCGTGATTTACGTGGCATGCCTGCACGGAGATGCAAAGCTCCTCCGACAGACTGTGCAGCGCACTAAGCAGCGAAACGCTGTCTGCTCCGCCCGAAAGCGCAACCACCACCGTATCGCCTGCGAATATCATACCGTAATCCGATATCGCACTTCTGACCTTTTCAGTGAACATTTTATCACTTCCTTACAAAACCGTAGGGCGGGGGCTTGCCCCCGCCACATTTGTATTGTTCTCCTGCCGTTCGAACAACGATGCCCGTCATTACTGCTCGGAACGAACGACCTCCGCATTGGTGAACCTTGTGAACTGACCGTCCCATCCGAGGGGAACTGTACCAGGCTCGCCGTGACGGTTCTTTGCCACGATACACTCGCAGGCGTTCACGTTGGGGTCGGACTTGTCGTAATACGCATTCCTGTACAGGAACATTACGATATCCGCATCCTGCTCGATAGAACCCGATTCACGCAGGTCTGACAGCATGGGACGCTTATCGGGACGCTGCTCCGGTCCTCGTGCAAGCTGTGACAGGCAGATAACAGGAACATCCAGCTCCTTTGCCATTATCTTCAGGTTTCGGGTGATGTCCGAGATCTCCACAACTCTGTTGCCGCCGTAATTCTTTACGCTGCTCATAAGCTGGAGGTAGTCTATCACCACAAGACCTAAATTCTTCATACGGCGCAGCTTTGACTTTATTCCCGCAACGTTCATACCTGCGGTGTCGTCGATGTAGATATTCAGCTTTGTCAAGATATCCGCAGCCCTGCCGATGTCCTTCCACTTCTGCTGTGATATCTTGCCCGTTTTCATCTCGTCGGAGGTAAGGGACGCCTCTGAGCTTATCATACGTCCTACTATCTGCTCCTTCGACATTTCCAGTGAGAACACTGCCACTGACTTGTCAGGCTGCTTTTTGCACACGTTTGTCGCTATATTCATCGCAAACGAGGTCTTACCCATACCGGGTCGTGCGGCAAGGATGATAAGGTCAGATCTGTTAAGTCCGTGTATCCTCTTGTCAAGCTCACGGTACAGAGTGGAAAGTCCTGTCATTACAGGCTCGCCGCTTTCTGCTGCGGTACGTGAAAGCTCGTTAAGCACATTAAGCCTGTCCAGCACCACGCCGCTGATGTGCGTAAGTCCCTTTACCTCGGTGCCGTTACGGATATCGAATATCTTCTGCTCTGCAAAGTCAACTAAAGTATTTGCGTCCTCGCCGCCCGCATTTGCTGCGTCGATTATCTCCTTCGACGCATAAATAAGGCTGCGCAGCATGTACTTCTCCGATACTATCTCGGCGTACTTGCTGACGGAGCTTATACTCGGTACTGCGGAGGACAGGCGCACAAGGTACTCCTTCGCCTGCTCTGCGGTCTCAAAAACGCCCTGCTGCATGCACTTATCCAGTACGGTTACGATATCTATACGCTCGCCTGTAAGGAACATACTGAGCATCACTGCGTAGATGCTCTTATGCAGCGAAACATGGAAATGCTCAGGCTGGAGCATGGTAGCTATCTCAGCCATGCCCTCGCCGTCCATTATCACCGCACCCAGTACGGACTGCTCCGCATCAAGGCTATATGGGATATTTATTCCCGAAAGATCATATTCAGCCATTATCAGCCCTCAACTACACTTACTGTGAACTTAGCGGTAACGCCTGCGTACAGTCTTGCCTCCGCAGAGAATTCACCGAAGCCCTCTATCTTCATGGGGATGTTTATCTTTTTCTTGTCTACGTCACAGCCGAGGCTAGCCTTTATCGCAGCGGATACCTCCTTGGAAGTAACTGTACCGAAAAGTCTGCCGTTTGCGCCTGCCTTAGCCTTTACCTCTATCTTCTGGTCGTTGAGCTTATCTGCGATAGCCTTTGCATTGGCTGTGTCAACGTCTATCTTGTGCTGTGCGCTGTCCTTCTGTCCCTGTAAAAGGTTCAGGTTCTTTGCGTTTGCCTCCTGTGCAAGACCCTTCTTGATAAGGCAGTTGATGGCGTAGCCGTCCTTTACCTCGTGGATCTCGCCCTTCTTGCCTGTGCCCTTAACGTCCTGTAAAAGTATTACCTTCATTTCTATATCCTCCTTATATCTTGTACGAATGTTTCATATCCCTGCCGTTATGTCTGCGAAAGGCTGTCGTAATATGCGTCTATCGCCTCATACAGCTTGGATACTGCTTCTTCCTTTGTTATCTCATACAGCTGTGCGCCCGCCATGGTCTGGTGACCGCCGCCATCGTCCTTCTTGTTGCCGAGGCTCTCCATAATGAGCTGCACGTTTATCTTGCCGAGTGACCTTGCACTGAAGCTCCAGCTGTCCTCACCGATGGGATACATCGTAAAGGAAGCGTCCACTCCGCTGATGTACAGCATCTCGTCCGCCGCCTGCGAGCAGGTAACACGCATATCGGGGAAGCTCTCCTCCACCACCGAAACAGCGCAGCTGCGGTATATCTCTGCCGCTGCGGCTATCTCCGCCTTTTTGGATTTGCTCTGCATGCTTGTCGCAAACAGGCTCTTTACCGAAACGGTATCGGCGCCCATCTTCTTTAAGAATGCCGCCGCCTCAAACGTGGAAACGCCCGAGCGCATTACGAAATCCTTTGTATCAAGCGTTATTCCCGCAAGCAGCGCCTCCGCCTCAAGGGGCTTGAGGATGGGGTTTACGCCGAAATACTGTATAAGCTCCGTAACAAGCTCCGCCGCAGAGGACGCGTTGGGGTCCTGCCACATGATGGCAGCGTCCTGGATAGCGCCTGTGCTTAGTCTGTGATGGTCTATCACCACAACACGGCTCAGGTCTGCCATCTCGAAAAGCTCCTTATCGTCAAGCTTTTTGATGATGTGTGTATCCACGATGATAAGCAGTGATTTCTTCGAGAAGCCAAGTCTTGCGGTCTCGGGGTCGATGATAAGAGGTGTTTCGTAGCCCTCGTAGCCGTCAAACCGGGAGATAAGCTCCTTTGCGGCATTTGTCTCCTTATTGACCACTGCATAAGCGGAGGCTCCAAGCTTTCTTACAGCGCTTGCAAGGCCTATCGCAGAGCCTACGCTGTCGAAATCGCCGTAGCCGTGTCCCATTATGTACACTGCGTCCGCATTCTGCACCATCATCTTGATATCGTCCGCCATGATACGGGTCTTTACCTTGCTGTATCTGCCCGTACCCTGCGTTACCGCACCGTAGAAATGGAAGCCCGACTCGGTCTTTATCGCTGCCTGGTCGCCGCCTCGTCCAAGCGCCATGGAAAGCGCCTGACGTGCGTAGTTCTCACTCTCTGCCAGAGTAGCCGCTGTTCTTCCTATACCGATGGATAGAGTAACGCATACTCGGTCGTTGACCTTTATCTCACGTGCCAGCTCCAGTATCTTCATCTTGTCGAAGATCATCTCACGCACGAAGCGCTCCTCAATGACAACCATGAAACGGTCCGCACTTATCTTCTGAAGCACCGCCGCCTTTTCGGTGAAATACTCCTCCAGCAGGCGGTCTATCTGGATGGTGACGAATGCCTTTTCGCTCTCCTTGCCGCCGCTGAGTATCTCCTCGTAGTTGTCGACAAGCACTATCATGACCATCGGCTTTGCCATGCGGTGCTCCTCCTGGAGCTGCTTGTGCTCGGTTATGTCGCTGAAGAACAGCATGGTTATCTTTTCCACCGACTCAAGAAGCTCGGGGCGGTCATTTCCCATTCCCTGCTGCTCGTCGGGAGTATACTGCGGTACTCTTGCATAGACACGGTATATCCTGCCGTTGTACTCTATCTCCCTGCCGTCGCCTATGAACATCTCAACAGGCTCGTCGGTGACAAGGTCGATAAGGTTCTCGTCCTCGTTCGGCTTGTAGAAGCAGCTGTTGAAGCGCTCGTTGCTCCACACGATGATGCGGTTCTCATTCACCAGCGCAACAGGCAGCGGGAAGCTGCACAGCGCAACACGGTTGGAGCTGTCTATCGTGGAGCTGAGCTGCTCGAAGTAGAAGTACTCGTTCTTGCGTATCTGGATGAGCTTTCCTATCGTAAGGCCTGACACCAGCAGTAGTATCGGCATGGTCAGCCAGAAGGTCAGCGGCTCATCCCTGAACAGAAAGCCGTCAAGCAGCAGCAGGCACACGATGAGCGCACCTACTACCACCAGCAGGAAATTACTTTTGTATAAGTTCTTCAAATCATGTCCTCCGATTTGGATATACTTATTATACCTCCATGATTATGGGAAGTATCATGGGGCTGCGTTTGGTCTTGGAATAGATAAAATCGCTCAGTGCGTCACGCATGGCGGACTTTATGTTGCCCCACTCACGGATATTGCGCTCCTGACAGTTGTTCATAACGTTCTTCATGAGGTTCTTTGCCTCATCCATAAGCTCCTCGCTCTCGCGCACATAAACAAAGCCGCGCGATACGATATCGGGGCCTGCAAGAACTCTGCCTGTCTCACGCTCGATAGTAGCAACGATCACCATCATGCCGTCCTCGGCAAGATGCTTTCTGTCACGCAGAACAACAGAGCCCACATCACCGACGCCGTAACCATCCACCATTACTCTGCCGCTGGGAACAGTGCCAGTGAACTTCATCTCGACGCCATCGGTCTCAATTACCTGACCGTTATCGCTGATAAAGCAGTTCTCTTCGGGAATACCCATCTGCAGAGCCAGCTTCATGTGCTTTTTCAGGTGCTTGTATTCGCCGTGGATGGGAATGAAGAACCTGGGCTTGGTAAGGCTTATCATCAGCTTCAGCTCATCCTGGCACGCATGTCCCGAAACATGCACCTCGTACATACTCTCGTAAACGACCTCCGCACCCTGCTTCATAAGCTCATTGACTACCTTTGTAACCAGCTTTTCATTGCCTGGGATAGGCGTAGCGGAGATTATGATGAAATCATCAGGAGTGATGGTCACCTGTCTGTGATCGCCGCTGGACATTCTTGACAGCGCGGACATAGGCTCGCCCTGTGAGCCTGTGGTGCAAATAACAAGACGCTCAGGCGGATACTTGTTCACATCATCGATATCGATGAGTGTACCCTCGGGAACTTTTATATAATTAAGCTCGGCAGCCTTGGCGATAACATTCACCATGCTTCTGCCCGAAACCGCTACCTTTCTGTCATGGATAACAGCCTGATCGATTATCTGCTGTATTCTGTGGATATTACTGGAGAATGTGGCGATGATAACGCGCTTACCCTCCGCAGTATTGAACAGACCCTTGAAGCTCTCACCTACGCTGCGCTCAGACTTGGTGTAGCCCGGACGCTCGGCATTTGTACTCTCGCTCATGAGCGCCAGTACGCCGTGATTTCCCAGCTCGCCAAAGCGTGCGAGATCGATTATACCACCCTCAATGGGAGTATAGTCCACCTTGAAGTCGCCTGTGTGGATAATAACACCTGCAGGTGTATGGATGGCCAGCGCACAGGAGTCGGGAATGGAGTGATTCACGCGGATAAACTCAACGGACATACATCCAAGCTTTACCTGCTGACGGGGCGTTACAACGTTCAGAGAAGCCTGAGAGAGCAGATTGTGCTCCTTCAGCTTGCCCTCAACAAGTCCGAGTGTAAGACGAGTACCATAGATAGGCACATTCACCTTTTTAAGCAGATAAGCAAGCGAGCCGATGTGATCCTCATGTCCGTGAGTGATAACGATGCCGCGGAATTTATCCTTGTTGCGCTCAAGATATGTGAAATCAGGCACTACAAGATCAACACCGGGCATATCGTCATCGGGGAATGCAAGACCGCAGTCAACTATGAGCATA
>JAFSHE010000147.1 GCA_017440445.1 Oscillospiraceae bacterium
AGTCCAGCGGAGCGGGGTTTTCTATACACTCGTCAAATGCCATGGCGATGGTGGAGGCAAGGTGCGACTGTATACGCATGCTCTCCTCGGGACCCATGAATATGCGCTTTCCGTCAATGTGGGAGGCGAAGTACACGCCCTCCTCCTTTATTTTTCTGAGGGAAGAAAGCGAGAATACCTGAAATCCGCCGCTGTCGGTGAGGATAGGCTTGTCCCAGTTCATGAACTTATGCAGACCGCCCATCTTGTAGATGATATCGTCGCCGGGGCGCAGGTGCAGATGGTAGGTATTGCACAGCTCCACCTGAGTTTTGAGTCCCTTAAGGTCGATGGAGGATATTCCGCCCTTTATAGCGGCAGAGGTTCCCACATTCATGAAGAACGGTGTTTCTATATCTCCGTGCGGTGTGCGGAACACTCCTCGGCGAGCTCTGCCCTCTTGTTTTTTTAATTCGTACATGTTTTTTCTCCTGTTTTTTTATGCTGCTTAAATCTGTTGTGCGGCAGCCTATGTAAGCTCCGCTCTTATTATGTTGCGTGATCTTATCTCAATTCACCAGTCTGTTCACAACTGGAACACCAAGAATATAAAATATATACGAGCCGTTATCCGTTCCCGAATAAATCGGTGGATGCTCTATGTAAAATCCGTAGCCCGCACCGATATAATGCGCATTGTCGGTGCTTATGCAGAACAACGGAGTATTTCCGCTGCCTGTTCTGACTATATCGGTAATCGCCGCTGAGGCAAGCAGCAGGATGCTCCCGATGACAGCGAGGACCGCTGTCTTTTTTGGTTTGTTTTTCATCAGCCGAGAAGCTCCTCAACTACATTGAGCCATTCCTCGGGCTTGTAAATCGTAGCCTCGCAGTGAAGATACCCTTTGAAGCAGTGTACACGGCTTTCTGGATAGTATTTTTTTATAAGCTTGCCCACCTTCGCGGAGATGACCTCGTTTCCCTTTGTGCCGTGGATAAACAGCACATCCGTATCCGACTTTATATCCGCACACAGGTCATGCGACATGGCAGCGGAAACGATATTGCGCACAGACTGATCGCTCATGTTGTCCGCTATCTTCAGATAGCTGTCAAGAAACCGCTCGGGCAGAAACTGCTTTTTGAAGTTCTCCAGTGTTTTTGGGTCACGCTTTTTGGATTTTCTTATTATCGTCAGATAGTTGCTTGTCATTATTTTCAGGGCTATTTTCGGGATAGTTTTAAGCGGTGCGCCGTCCATTATCAGCTTTTTCATGCCGATGACCCCGTTTCTCCATATCTGATGTGCGATAACTCCGCCCATGGAAAGTCCGCAGACGGCAAACACCTCACCGCCGCAGTTGTCCATGATGTAGTCCTCTATCTTCTCGGCTTCGTCCTCGATGGACAGAAATTCGCTCGGTCTTTCCTCCTCGTGGGCGTCAAGCGCCACTGCGATAACACGGTAGCTTTCGCTGAAATGCTCTATCTGCTTTCCCCATATCTGCCATGGAGTAAGCACTCCGTGGATAAGCACTATAACAGGCGAGCTTTCGTTTCCGAATACGTGAAAGTTCATATACGCCTCCCTGCGGTTACTGTTAGAGTATGGCCATGCTGTCGCCGAAGGAGAAGAAGCGGTATCTCTCTGCGATGGCAGTTTCGTATGCATTCAGTGTTTTTTCTCTGCCGAGAAGTGCGCTTACAAGCATTATCAGCGTGCTTTCGGGCAGGTGGAAATTGGTGATAAGTCCGTCTATCGCCTTGAAGGTGTAGCCGGGGTAGATGAATATTCCTGTATCGCCCTCGCAGGCGGTTACCTTTCCCTCGGGATGCGCAGACGCCGCAGACTCCAGTGTGCGGCAGGAGGTGGTGCCTACTGCGATGACACGTCCTCCACGCTCACGACATTCCTGTATCTTGCGTGCGGTCTCCTCGGGGACGGAATAATGCTCCACATGCATCTTGTGGTCGAGGATATTGTCCTCCTTTACGGGACGGAATGTACCAAGTCCCACATGCAGTGTGACGTATGCGGTGTCTACCTCCTTTTCACGGAGCTTTGCAAACACCTCGTCAGTGAAGTGCAGTCCCGCTGTGGGAGCCGCCGCAGAGCCTGTTTCACGGCAGTAGATGGTGTTGTAGCGGTCGTTCTTTTCAAGCTTAGCGGTGATGTAGGGCGGTAATGGCATCTGACCTATCCTGTCGAGTATATCGAAGAAATCCCCCTCGAAGGAGAAGCGTACTATCCTGTTTCCGTCCTCCACGGTGTCCAGTACCTCGGCGGAAAGCCCCTCGGGGAATTCCACCACAGCGCCCTTTTTAAGACGTCTGCCCGGGCGCACGAGGGTCTCCCAGTCGGTGAGGCTGAGGCGTTTCAGCAGCAGAAATTCCGCAGGCACGCCTGTATCCTTCTTTGTGCCGTAGATGCGTGCGGGGAATACACGGCTGTCGTTCATTACCAGCAGGTCACCTTTTTTCAGGTAGTCGCATATATTGTAGAAGCGGTCGTGAGTTATCTCTCCCGTTTCCTTATCCACCTTCATAAGGCGGGAGCTGTCACGTGGCTCCACAGGGGTCTGTGCGATAAGCTCCTCGGGAAGGTCGTAATAGAAATCTGATCTAAGCATATATATTCTCCGTTTATCCTTTATTATCTGACACGGCAGCCCGTGTCCCTGTAAGCACATATTATATCATTATATATTGTACCACATAGCCCGAGCCTTTTCAATTGATAAATCACAACAATTTCAACAAATTCGGGGTCGAATTTTGATAATATTTAGCTGAATAACCGTTGACAAAAGGGTGTATATATGATAAAATATAGCATATCGGAATATCCGATGTGATAGAGGTGCGGAAAAGATCAGTAGCGTTTCCCTTGATGGCTGACGGAGGTCGGGGCGTGAAAGGCTTACCGCCGAAGGATGCACATTCCGCCGTGTGTATTTCTGGTCGTCCGCCGAACAGGTGTACGATTGTCATCGACTGACAGCGTCGCTTTAATGCGCTGAGTGATGGAGAGCTATCCAATTCATAAGTTTGATTTGTAAGCTAACCAGCATAAACGCAGCCGATGATTGACCTCATCGGCATTTTTTGTTTAAATAAGGGCTGACCGCCCGATAATAAAGTTAAGGTCCGCACAGCGGACAGGAAAGGACACAACTATGAAAAAGTACAATGTTGGTATCATCGGCGCAACAGGCATGGTAGGCCAGCGCTTCGCTATCCTGCTGGAGAACCATCCCTGGTTCAACGTGGTAGCTCTCGCAGCTTCCCCCCGTTCCGCAGGCAAGACCTATAAAGAGGCAGTAGGTGACAGATGGTATATGGACGTTCCCATGCCCGCTAACATGGCAGATATCATCGTAAAGGACGCTTCCGCAGACGTTGACGAGATCGCAGGAATGGTAGATTTCGTATTCTGCGCAGTAGATATGAAGAAGGACGAGATAAAGGCTCTCGAGGAGAAGTACGCAAAGGCTGAGTGCCCTGTAATGTCCAACAACTCCGCACACCGTTTCACAGACGATGTTCCCATGATCATCCCCGAGATCAACGACGAGCATATCGCTATCGTTGAGGCACAGAAGGCTCGCCTCGGCACAAAGCGTGGTTTCATCTCCGTTAAGTCCAACTGCTCCATCCAGAGCTATGTTCCCGCACTCTCTCCCCTGAGAAAGTTCGGCATCAAGAATGTTCTTGCTTGTACATACCAGGCTATCAGCGGCGCAGGCAAGACCTTCGACACATGGCCCGAGATGGTAGATAACCTCATCCCCTACATCGGCGGCGAGGAGGAGAAGTCCGAGCAGGAGCCTCTGAAGGTATGGGGCGAGATCAAGGACGGCAAGATCGTTAAGGCTGAGTCCCCCTGCATCACAACACAGTGCCTGCGTGTTCCCGTTTCCAACGGTCACTTCGCAGCAGTGTTCGTAAGCTTCGAGAACAAGCCCAGCAAGGAAGAGATCCTCAAAATCTGGAAGGAGTTCAAGGGCGTTCCTCAGGAGCTGGAGCTTCCTTCTGCTCCCAAGCAGTTCCTCAACTACTTTGAGGAGGACAACATGCCCCAGGCTAAGCTTCACAGAAACCTCGAGAACGGTATGGCTGTTTCCATCGGCCGTCTGAGAGAGGATACACAGTACGATTACAAGTTCGTATGCCTGTCCCACAACACACTGAGAGGCGCAGCTGGCGGCGCAGTTCTGATGGCAGAGCTTTACGCAGCAAAGGGCTTTTTTGACTAATCAGGAATCGGGAATTATGATATCCGCTTCGCAGATGTTATCTGACAATGCGGCTTCGCCGCAGGCGGTATCTGAATATATCGGCGTCAGCCGATAACATCAATTCCTCATTCCTCACTTCTCATTCCTAATTTGACTATGAGGTAATCAATATGAAGAATACTATTTTTACAGGTGCAGGTACCGCAATAGTTACCCCCATGCACGCTGACGGCTCCATCAATTATGAGGAGTTCGGCAGGATGATCGATTTCCAGATCGAAAACGGGATCGACTCCATCGTTGTATGCGGAACCACAGGCGAAGCCTCCACCATGACCGACGAGGAGCATATCGAAGCCATCCGCTTTACCGTGGAGCGTGCTGCAAAGCGCATCCCGATAATCGCAGGCACAGGCAGTAACGACACAGGCTACGCTATAGAGCTTTCCAAGGAAGCCGAGAAGGTAGGCGCTGACGCTCTGCTCCAGGTAACTCCTTACTACAACAAGACCTCCCAGAGAGGACTTGCAAAGCACTTCCTTTCCATCGCTGACAGTGTTAATGTTCCCATCATCCTGTACAATGTTCCTTCCCGTACAGGCATGAACATCTCTATCGACTGCTACAAGGAGTGCGCACAGCACAAGAATATCGTTGCTACCAAGGAAGCAAGCGCCAATATGTCGCTTATCATGCAGGTAGCGGCTTACACTGACCTTGATATTTACAGCGGCAACGACGACGAGGTGCTTCCCGCTCTCGCAGTAGGCGGCAAGGGCGTTATCTCGGTGACCTCCAACCTTATGCCTAAGGAGAAGCATGACGAGGTAATGCTGTTCTTGGAGGGCAAGCGTGAGGAGGCTCTTGATATCCAGAAGAAGATACTCGCTTTTGAAAAGGCTCTTTTTATGGATGTAAACCCTATCCCCGTAAAGGAAGCGCTCAATATCATGGGCTTCAACGCAGGCGAGTGCAGACTTCCCCTGTTCTCCATGACAGACGCTCAGAAGGCAGCGCTCAGGGCTGAGATGGAGCCTCTGGGACTGGTAGGCAAGATAAAGTAACATACATAAGCGCCCCCTGAAACGAGGGCGCTTTGTTAAAACGAAAGGACTATAAAATGACCAAGATAGCCATTACAGGCGCATGCGGAAAAATGGGCAGAGTTATTGCGGGAATAATAGCTCAGCGCAGCGACTGCGAGGTACTCGCAGGTATCGACCTTTTCGGTGAGCAGTACAGCAGCTTCCCCGTGTATAAGAAGGTGTTCGAGCTGCCCGAGAAGCCCGATGTCATCATCGATTTTTCGCACCCCTCCGCACTGCCCGACCTGCTTTCCTACGGAAAGATGAACAATGTTCCGCTGGTGCTTGCAACAACAGGATATACAGACGAGGAGCGTGCTGAGATAACCGCTGCCTCTGCGCAGATACCCGTGTTCTTCACCTTCAATATGTCGCTGGGAATAAATCTTCTGGTGGAGCTTGCAAGAAAGGCTACACAGATACTGGGCGGACAGTTCGACATCGAGATAGTGGAGAAGCACCACAACCTCAAGAAGGACGCTCCCTCAGGCACTGCCATCATGATAGGCGAGGCTATAAACGAGGAGCTTGGCAACAAGAACCGTTTCGTTTACGACCGCCACAGCGTTCGCAAGGAGCGTGGCAGGGACGAGATAGGCATGCATGCAATCCGTGGCGGCACCATCGTAGGCGACCATGACATCATCTTCGCAGGACATGACGAGGTGATAACACTTTCCCACTCCGCACAGTCCAAGGAGGTCTTTGCGGTAGGCTCAGTAAATGCCGCTGTTTTCCTCGCAGGAAAGCCCGCAGGACTTTACGCAATGTCAGATCTGATAAAGGAGAACTAATATGAGCATTATAGTTACCGAAAACGTATCCGCAGTAACCTTCAACAATGTTCCCCTCTACAAGACCATCATGGAGGAGACCCTCGCTGCCGTTGCAGCAGCAGATATCAATATTGATATGATATCCATGACTGCGCCCACATCCGAGCGTTTCGGCTTTGGCTTTACGCTGAGCGACGACGATATGGGCAGACTTCTCGCCGTTGTCAAGGAGCTGAAGGAAAAGCACAGCATCACTCCCATGATAAACTCAGGCAACCGCAAGATAGTTATCAAGACAAGCGAAATGGAAACACAGGCTGGCTTTGCCGCAAAGGTATTCGCTATGCTTAACAGGATAGACGCAATGATACTGCTGATAACGACAGGAGTGGATGAGATATCCGTACTCATCCGTGAGAGTGACGCAGACGCAGCGGTTGACGGATTAAAGGAGCTTCTTAAATAATTATGACCACAGCATTTCTCATTTCCACAGCAGAGGCGGCAGCAGAGTCCGCCGCAAACGAGACAACTCTCAACGACGCCATGCAGGAGCTTGTACAAAGACCCGAGCAGGCGCTTGACAAGATAGGCGATTTCTTTCAGAATATCCTTAACGGGATACTTGGCGCTATACCCACACTGCTTTTTGCAGTGCTTGTGCTTATTATCGGCGTGATACTGTGCAAGCTCAGCCTTAAGCTTATCGGCAGGGGCATGAAGCGTGCCAAGACGGATATCACCGTTGCGAAATTCGTCAAGCAGTGCGCAAAGATAGTGCTTTATGTGCTGCTGTTTATCGTGGTGCTTTCCATTCTCGGAATTCCCACTACATCCGTTATTACTGTGATAGGCACAGCGGGCGTTGCGATAGGCCTTGCGCTTCAGGACAGCCTTTCCAACGTTGCAGGCGGCTTTATCCTGATGGTGACAAAGCCCTTCAAGATAGGTGATTACATCATCATCAACGGCGTGGAGGGTACTGTTGCACAGATATCCATTCTCCACACCAGACTGGATTCCGCTACAAATCAGGCGATATTCATCCCCAACGGACAGGCAGTAAACGCTACTGTCATCAACAACAGCGGAAACGATACCCGCAGAGTTGACCTTACATTCTCCATCTCCTACGATGATGATTACGAGAGGGCACAGCGCATTATTCTGGACGTACTGGCAAAGAATGATAAGGTGCTTAAGGACCCCGCTCCCACTGTACGAATGGTAGAGCACGGTGCAAGTGCGATAGTTATCGCAACACGCCCCTGGTGTAATACCGCAGATTACTGGGAGGTATACTTCACGACCATTGAGCAGGTGCGTGCGGCATTTATTGAGAATAATATCTCCATCCCGTTTGACCAGATGGATATTCACGTTATCAAGGATTGATATAAAAAACTATATCCGCCCGTAGCTGTTATGGGCGGATATTCAATTTATGATTTGGATATGTACTATGAAACAGTTGACATATTTCCGAAAATGGTGTATCATATACTGGAATAAATGCGGTAGACCGCTGTTTCATAGTATAAAAGGAGCGTAATGCATGAATATAATTATCGTAGGCTGCGGAAAGGTAGGCTCTGCCCTTGCGGAGGAGCTTAATGAGGAAGGCAACAACATAACGGTGGTCGACCTTGACAGCGATAAGGTGAACGATATAACCTCGAAATACGATGTTATGGGCGTTGTAGGAAACGGTGCGACCCATGCTTCCCTTGAGGAGGCAGGCATACTCCGTGCTGACCTGCTTATCGCAGTGACAGGCTCGGATGAGCTTAATCTGCTGTGCTGCCTTATTGCGAAAAAGGCGGGCGACTGCCAGACCATCGCACGTGTGCGCAGCCCGCAGTATAGCCGTGAGGCTCCCTATCTCAAGGATGAGCTGGGCCTTGCCATGGTCATAAATCCTGAGCATGCCGCTGCTGCGGAGATAGCACGTGTGCTGCGTTTCCCCTCTGCGATGAAGATAGACACCTTCGCAAGGGGCAGGGTGGAGATGATGAAATTCCGTCTGCCCGAAAACAGCCCGCTCGTTGGCTGTGCGGTAAAGGAGCTTTCGGGAAAATTTGGCTGCGATGTTCTTATCTGTACAGTAGAGCGTGAGGCTGACGCATACATCGCAAACGGTGATCTCGTTTTCGAGGAAAAGGATGTTATCTCGCTTATTGCAACTCCGAAGAATGCCAATCACTTCTTCCGCAAGATAGATTACAAGCTAAATTCCGTAAAGGATGTAATGATAGTCGGCGGAGGCAGTATCGCACACTATCTCTGCGAGATACTGAAGCGCTCGGGAAACAACATCTCTGTAAAGCTGATAGAGAAAAATCCCCGCCGCTGCGAGGAGCTTTGCACCATGCTTGAGGATGTCACTATAATCAACGGAGACGCGTCTGAGCAGGCGGTGCTTATCGAGGAGGGTCTTGAAAGCACAGGCGCTTTCGTTGCGCTTACAAATCTTGACGAGGAGAATATCTTCCTCTCGCTGTTTGCAAAGAGCGTTAATCACGGAAAGCTCGTTACCAAGATAAACCGTATCGATTTTGACGATGTTATAAAGCATCTCGACCTTGACTCGATAATATATCCCAAGAATATCACCTGTGAGAATATCGTGCGCTATGTGCGTGCCATGAAGAATACCATCGGCAGCAACGTGGAAACGCTGTACAACATCGTTAAGGGCAAGATAGAGGCGGCAGAATTCCACATCAAGGAAGGCTCGCCTGTTATCGGTATCCCGCTTATGGAGCTGCGCTTCAATGCAAGCGTGCTTATCGCTGCGATACTGAGAGGAAAGCAGGTAATTATCCCCAGAGGTAATGATACCATCCAGCCTGACGACTCTGTGGTCATCGTTTCAAATCATCTTGAGATGCACGATATCACTGATATCCTGAAATAATGCGGCTGTCCTGAGGTGATTTATGAACTATAAAATGATAACCTACATCCTCGGATGGATACTGATATTCGAGGGTCTGTTTATGGCAGTGCCTGTGATTACTGCGATTATCTACGGAGAAAGTGCGCTGTGGTACTTTCTCGGCACTGCGGTGCTGTGCCTTGCTCTGGGCTGGTTGCTGACATTTAAGAAACGAAAGAACACCACGCTCTATTCCCGTGAGGGCTTTGTGGTGGTCGCTATGAGCTGGATAGTGCTGAGTATCTTCGGAGCACTGCCCATGTGGCTGTGCGGTGCTATCCCGTCTTTTGTGGACGCATTGTTTGAAACTGTATCGGGCTTTACAACGACAGGTGCAAGCATCCTGTCGGATGTGGAGGTGCTTCCAAAGTCCGTGCTTATGTGGAGGAGCTTTACGCATTGGGTCGGAGGAATGGGTGTGCTCGTATTTATCATGGCTTTTCTGCCTCTGTCAGGCGGACAGAACATGCACATGATGAAGGCGGAAAGCCCCGGTCCCTCGGTAAGTAAGATCGTTCCCAGAGTGCGTACCACTGCATTTATACTGTATTCTATCTATTTTGTGCTGACTCTTATTGAGTTTATCCTGCTTCTTTTCGGCGGGATGACCATATTTGAGGCGCTGAATACAGCCTTTGCAACAGCCGGAACCGGCGGCTTTGGCTTTCTGAACTCCAGTATGGGAAGCTTTTCGTCATATATACAGATCGTGATAACTGTGTTTATGCTGCTGTTTTCCGTCAACTTCAACTCGTATTTCTTTATCCTTATCGGCAAATTCAAGGAGGCATTCACCACAGAGGTAAGGACCTTCGTCCTTATCGTGCTTGCGGCTGTTTCCGTTATCACTCTGAATATAATGCACATGTTTGAAAGCGTTGGTGATGCAATAAGACACTCGGCATTTACAGTAGCTACGGTGATATCAACGACCGGATTTTCAACAGTGGATTTTGATCTGTGGCCTGAGCTTTCCAAGGCGATACTGGTGCTGCTTATGTTTATTGGCGCATGTGCGGGAAGCACGGGCGGTGGTATCAAGGTATCAAGGATAATAATACTGTTCAAGGGCATGGCGAAGGAGCTTAACAATGTTATACATCCGCGCCGCGTGAACAAGATAAAGCTGGATTCCCATATAGTTGACCATGAAACGGTACGTTCCGTAAACGTATATATGGTTGCGTATACCCTGATATTTATGACGTCTATACTGCTGATATCCATAGACAATCATAGCTTTGCCACAAATGTTACAGCGGTCACGGCAACGATAAACAACATCGGTCCGGGACTTGAGGCGGTAGGACCTACCTGCAACTTCGGATTTTTCTCTGTTCCCTCAAAGCTGGTGCTTATCTTCGATATGCTTGCGGGACGTCTGGAGCTTTTCCCGATGCTCGTACTGTTCAAGCCATCCACATGGAAAAAGTAAGACCGCAGTGCATATATTGCCATCTTCCGCAAGGAATAAAAGTCCCCGCACGGCGCAAACTTTTTGCATAGCCTTAAAGCGGGGGGATGTCATGAATATTGTAATGTGCGGAGAAAGCTGCCGCTGGCAGAACGATGGAGCGTGTACGCTGGAGGATATCTCACGTATCACCGTTGCGACAGCAGGCAGGTGCTGCTATTTTGAGCAGAAAACAACATAAAATATCCCCCGTGGAAAACACGGGGGAATTTTTTATGTAGGACTTATCCTCTCGGGGTACCGTTTTTATCAAAGGCGTCTGCGAGCTTTTTTTCGGTGGCGGCGATGCTGACTGCCATATCAGCAACGATCAACGCTGCTATTATCACTAGCATTGCCGTAAGCTGGTCAGCAGTAGGGGTCGTCAGCACTGCAATTGCCGCAGCTGCGGTGGACAGCATCAGTACGGGAATATTGCTGAAAAAGGCTATCCTGCCCCACGTCACCTGAGCGAAGTGCCATGTCTGCTCGTTTTTCTCTGAGCGGGATGTGCGGTAGCCAAGCCCGCCGAAAGGCTGCGGATTGCGCCATATTACCAGCCCTGATATCAGAAACGACAGCGGGACGAATTCTATAAAGCAAAGCATCATAATCAGTGTATCCATAAAGCCTCCTATACGAATATACCTGCTGCGATACCTGCGGCTATTGCGGAGATGTGCGCAGCTAAAAGCAGTAAAGTCATATCAATCTTCCTTTTTCGGGTGTTTTTTGTGATATTTCACGCACTCCGTCAGCAGATATTCTATCTGTCCGTTTACCGAGCGGAAGTCGTCCTCCGCCCACTTCATAAGGTCGTTGTACAGCGATGCGGAGAGGCGCAGCGGCACCTGCTTTTTTGAGTTCTTTTCCTTTTCTTCAGCCATTGTGCGCCCTTCCTTTCTTTGATATTGTCATGTGTGGAATGATTACCTGCCTTGCAAAGCTTATGCGTGCTGAGTCCATTAATATATCGAGCCGCTGTTTACGATGGGCTGAGCGTCCTTGTTTCCGCACAGCACTACCAGCAGGTTGCTTACCATCTGAGCCTTGCGCTCCTCGTCAAGCTCGCATACGTTGCTTTCGGAGAGCTTGTTGAGTGCCATCTCCACCATGCCGACTGCGCCGTCAACTATCTTCTGACGAGCCTCGATTATAGCAGTCGCCTGCTGACGCTGCAGCATCGCAGCAGCTATCTCGGGGGAGTATGCAAGGTGAGTTATACGAGCCTCGATTATCTCAAGACCTGCCACGTCAACACGCTTCTGAAGCTCCTCACGCAGCAGCTCGCAGACCTCCTGCGCAGAGCCGCGCAGGGTCTTTTCGTCTGTGTCGGTGGAGTCGTAGGGGTAGCAGCGTACAACGTCACGCAGTGTGGAGTCCGCCTGTATAGACAGGAACTTTGTGTAGTTATCCACATTGAAAACTGCCTTGGCTGTGTTTACTATCCTCCATATTACAACGATGCCCACCTCAATGGGATTACCCATCTGGTCATTTATCTTCTGTTTGCGGTTGTCGTGGGTGAGCGCCTTGAGGGATATCTTGTTGCGGGGAATGCGCACGGTTGCAGAGGCTGCATCGCTGCTTACTACTGCGGTAACGGCATTTTCTGCCTGAGGTACGACCGCCGTGCTGAAGGGATTTACAAAGAAGAAGCCCTCCTTCTTAAGTGTACCGATGTACTTACCGAAAAGTGTGAGTACCAGTGCCTCGTTGGGACGGATTATCCTCAGACCCATGTAGGGTATCCAGCCGATGCACAGCCAGATAAGTCCAGCAGCAAGGCATATACCGCCTGTTACGCTTTCCTCGTTGGCGTCAAGCTCCATGCCGCCTGCGATGACAAGCGCCAGCGCACCGATATAAAGCAGAGTTGTGAGCAGCAGTACCAGCCAGCCGCTGGGTGCGTTAAGCTCTCGTTCTTCGTATTCTTTTTTTGTCATTGTATTCATAATATACCTCCCTGACTGCGGTAGGATACCGCTTTATGTGGTGTTGTAAAATGATATCAAATTGATATCACAATGTTATTATAACATCAAAGTAATATCCTGTCAAGTATTTTTACAGAAAAAGTTGAAAAATTATCCTTTGGGATGTATAATGAACATAGCGAAAGGGGGATATCCCATGAAAAAGATACTTGTAAGCGCATGTCTGTGCGGTAAGCCATGCAGATACGACGGCCGCTCAAAGCCCTGCACCGAGCCTGTTTTTCTGAAATGGCGTGAGGAGGGGCGGCTCATTCCTGTATGTCCCGAGGTAATGGGCGGGCTTCCTGTGCCACGTCCCCCGTGTCAGCGCAGGGGAGATGGCGTGTTCACCGAGGCGGGCGAAAGCCGCACTGCGGAGTATCTTCTCGGCGCAGATAAGGCTCTGGAAACTGCACGGAAACAGGATGTTGCCTGCTGCATACTGAAGGAATACAGCCCCTCCTGCGGAGTACATCGGATATATGACGGTACTTTTTCGGGGAAGAAGATATCGGGCGAGGGGCTTGCTGCACAGCTGCTGAGAGAAAACGGCTACGCCGTATTTAGCGAGGAGGAGCTTTCGTCCGCTGAGGAATTTCTAAAAACATAATAGACAGCAAAACGTCCTTTGCGGAAGATGCAAAGGACGTTTTTAAAATATTTAGGAGAAGAAAAGAATTTTTATGCCTTTATCTCGGTGCCTGCGGGAAGCATCTCGTATCTTGCGAATTCAGCGGTGAACTCGCCGAGGCCCTGTGTTATCTGGCGCAGCACCAGTGCGAAGTCTACCATCTCGGACTCGGGAGCCTCTACTGTAAGCTCTGTCATTCCGCCGCCGATGGAGTTCATTCCCAGTACGCTGCCACGGCGCTTGGAAATAACGCTCATAACATCGCCCTGCTTGTCATCGGGAACGAGGATGGTAAGGCTCTGAAGCGGCTCCAGCAGGTAGGGCTGAGCCTCCTTCATGCAGTCCTTGAATGCCATGGACGCAGCGGTCTTGAATGCCATTTCGGAGCTGTCTACGGGGTGGTAGGAGCCATCTATAAGGGTAGCCTTAAGTCTTACAACGGGGAAGCCGCCGATAGAGCCATGCTCTGCTGCCTCCTGAAGTCCCTTTTCAACAGCGGGGAAGAAGTTCTTGGGAACAGAGCCACCGAAGATCTTCTCCTCGAACAGCAGCTCCTCGCCGTCGTAGGGTGCGAACTCGATCTTAACGTGACCGTACTGACCGTGACCGCCCGACTGCTTCTTGTACTTGCTCTCGATGGTAACGGGCTTTCTGATAGCCTCACGGTATGCGATCTTAGGCTCGGAGAGAGCTACATCCATACCGAACTTAGCCTTGAGCTTTGCAGCGGTAACATCAAGGTGCTGCTCGCCCAGACCGCCTATGATGCGCTCGTGAGTTTCGTGGTTATGTACGTAGCGGAGAGTCTTATCCTCCTCAAGCAGACGGCGGATAGCTGTGGACAGCTTGCCCTCGTCGCCGTTTCCTGCAAGCTTTACTGCCATGAAGTAGCAGGCTGCGGGGAACTCGGTTGCGGGGAGCGCTCTTACATCCGCTGCGTCGCAGAGTGTGTCGTTGGTGTTTGCGTCAAGCTTTGTAACGGCTACGATATCGCCTGCGTAAGCCTCGGAGATCTCCTCCTGCTTCTTGCCGCATACGGATACCAGCTTACCGAACTTAACGGTCTCGCCTGTTGTAGCGTTTACAGGCTCTGCCTTGGCTGTCAGCTTGCCCTGAACTATCTTGAGGCAGCTTATCTTTCCTACGAACGGGTCAGCGATGGTCTTGAATACAAATGCCTTCATGGGCTTGTTCTCATCGTAGTCCAGTACGTCGCCGTCGATCTCCTCAAGCTTTCTCTCGTTGGGAGAGGGCAGGCAGTTTACAACTGCGTCAAGCAGCATATCAACGCCTGAGAGCGTGTCGTTTGCACAGCATACAACGGGAGTGATAGCGCCGCTTGCGATACCGTCATGGATACCCTTTACAAGCTCCTCCTGAGTGAACTCCTCGCCCTCGAAGAACTTCTCCATGAACTCCTCGTTTGTTTCGGCAACAGCCTCAGCCATCGCTGCACGCAGACCTGCTATTCTGTTTTCGGATGCGGGCATCTCCACCTCGGTGGGAACACCCTTGCTGTCGTATTTGTATGCCTTCATTGTAAGAAGGTTGATGTATGCCTCTACAGGGCCGTACTTGTCGAAAGGAACTACGATGGGGCAGACGGAAGGACCGAATGCGATCTTGAGGTCTGTATGTACCTTATAGAAGTCGGAGTTCTCCACCTCCATGCAGGTAACAGCCAGCATTCTTGCTTTGTTCTGCTTTACAGCCAGGTTGTATGCCTTGATGGTACCGGGGCATACGCTGTCCTTGCCGTTTACAGTGATGATAACGGATTCCGCTGCACGCATGCCCTCGTGCATGCCGCCGATGAAGTCAAACTGTCCGGGTGCGTCGATTATGTTTATCTTTGTATCCTTCCATACCGCATTTACAACTGCGGAGTTTATGGATATCTTTCTCTTTATCTCCTCTGCGTCGAAGTCGCAGACTGTATTTCCGTCGGCAGTGTTGCCCATTCTGTCGGTCAGACCGCATTTGTACAGCATTGCTTCCGCAAGGGCTGTCTTTCCGCTTCCGCCGTGACCTGTAAGGACAACGTTTCTTATCTTGTCGGCTTTGAATGTTTTCATGGGGTAACCTCCGATATAAAAATATTATAAGTTGCTTTCTTTATCTGCGATATTGTGTATATTTACAAAAAACAATACCTTTAAGGAAAACGCCTTGTATATATTATATAGTAAATTTACATAAAATTCAACCTTTTTTGTTTAATTTTTTTGTCGTTGGATGTACAAATGCAAAAACCGATTTTGTGGATTTTGCACAATCAATATATTTAAAACAAGGGTTGAATATGGCAGAAATATAGTATATAATAGTATTATATACCATAACTATACAACTATCTTAAATATTAAAAGGAGCATGTCATGACCAACGAGAGCAAAACGCTGTATATCCCGCTTTATGGCAAGGCTATGATGAGCCGTGAGGGCTTTTTTGACGACAAGACCGCCGAGCACATAGTAGACACCTGCGGTCATGATTTTTCTGATGTGGACGATTCAAAGCGCCTTGCGATATACATGGCGATGCGTGCCATGCGCTATGACGAGCTTGCCGAGAAATTCATCGAAAAGCACAGAAACTGTATCGTTATCCATCTGGGCTGCGGGCTTGACAGCAGATGCAAAAGGCTGAAGTGCATGCCTAAGATGTGGTATGACCTTGATTTCCCCGAGGTCATCGACCTGCGTAGGGAGCATTTCACCGAGGATGAGCATTACCGCTTCGTGTCCTCCTCTGTTACAAAGCTGTACTGGCTGAATAAGATAGACTACCACGGCGAGCCTGTGCTGGTCATCGCAGAGGGACTTTCCATGTACCTCACCGAGGAGGAGATGGTATCCCTGATGGAGGAGTTTGCAAAGCGTTTTTCCGTTACCATGTTCCTTTTTGACGCATACTCGGAGTTTGCGGCGAAGGCGTCGAAGTTCAAAAATCCGATAAACGCAGTGGATGCGAAGATATCCTTCTCCATGGATGACTGCAGGACTCTCACCGACCGTGTGGAGGGCGCACAGTGCGTTATGGACAGCGACATCATCATGCCCGAATATATAAAGAAGCTGAGCGGAGTTTACAAGGCACGCTTCACCTTTATGCGCAAGGCGGGCGCAAAGATGTACAGGATATACGGAGTAAAGATAAAGAGGTAAGGATGAGGGTTTTCGTGGTATACTGTCACCCGAGCAGTGACAGCTTCACTCATGCGATATATGAGCGGTTTACGCAGGGACTTAGGGATGCGGGGCATGATATCACCGTTTCCGACCTGTACGGGATGAATTTTCGCACCGATATCTCAGAGGAGGAGTATCTGCGGGAAACTTTCTACCGCAGCGACCTGCCGCTTCCCGCAGATGTGGCGGAGGAGCAGAGGAAGATAGAGGCTGCGGACGCTATGGCATTCGTGTATCCCGTATTCTGGACGGAGGCTCCCGCAAAGCTCGTGGGCTGGTTTGACAGGGTATGGACAGCGGGCTACGCATACGCTGACTGCACCATGAAGATACTCGACAAGGCGGTGTTTCTCGCATGTGCGGGGAAAACGCTTCAGAGCCTTGAGGAAACAGGAAATCTCCGTGCGATGGAAACGGTAATGCTTGGCGACAGGATAAATCAGCGGGCGAGGGAAAAGCGGATGTTTATTTTTGACGGCATAAGCCACTATGACGAGGAGCTTTTGCAGAGGATGAAGCCGCAGCACCTTGAAAGGGCATACAGGCTGGGACGGGAGTTTTGATGGAAATGGATTTTCTGAAAGAACTGAACGAAATGCGTGAATGCTATGCAAAAAAGCCGCTGAAAAACGAAAAGCTGCCCATGCCCGGATGGATGACTAAAAAGGATGGATTGTATTCCATTTACGAGGAAAAAGACGAGCTTTTTCGCTTGGGACAGATATATTACGCTTATGTGGTGCAGGCTAACATAGGGCTGTTCAGGTTTTTCCCGCAAGACGATCTGCCTGCTAACATCATATATTCAATAGAAGAAACTGTGTCGGCAGACCCTATGCTGATGAAGCGCATGGGCGGGTACCTCTATCATTTCAAGAACGGCGCACAGGAATATCCCGACAGCGAATACAAGGATATAATTCAGGTCATAAGGGATGAGCATGACCGTTCCTCGTTTACATTCAGACCGCTCTGTGCGGATAAGCTTGGCGGAGAGATGCACTTCAACAGTATCATGGTGTTCAGAAAGCACCTGCCCCGCCGCATACTCAAGGGCTGTATACTGCCTGTGATAGCAGCTCCCGATAAATGCCGTGCGGTGATGATACTTCCAAAAAGATACTGGACGAAAGCTTTTACCAAAGCATGGCTAGAGTATTTCAGAAATACATAAATTTTTAAGGAGAACACACATTGAATATATACATCTGTCCCGTATGTGCGGAGAAGCAGGGTGCGGACAAGGCTCCGTTGCTTTCGCCTGAGGGCAATTCCGTGAAATGCCCTCGTGGACACAGCTTTGATATCTCGGCTAAGGGCTATCTTAATCTCCTGTTATCTCAGCATAAGAATGTAAAAGACCCCGGCGACAGCAAGGAGATGGTCGCCGCACGCAGGGATTTCCTCGGCAGCGGCGCATACAGACCGCTGCTTCACGGGCTTTCTCAGGCGGCGCTGGAGCTTTGCGGCGGCAACAGCTCTCCAGTTATAGCGGACTGCGGCTGCGGCGAGTGCTACTACACAGCGGGGATATACGACTTCCTCAGAGCAAACGGAAAGTCTCCGCAGATATGCGGTATCGATATCTCAAAGAATGCCCTTGCAGCGGCAAAGCCACGCATAAAGGAGCGGGATATCCGCAACGCTGTTGCAAGCGTTTTCCGTCTGCCGATACAAAGCGGCTCGGTGGATATGGCGGCGGTGATATTCGCACCTTTCCATACGGAGGAGCTTAAAAGGATACTGAAAAAAGACGGCACGGTAGTCACCGCTATCCCCGATGAGCGGCATCTTTTCGGGCTGAAATCACTGGTATACGAAAAGCCGTATCTCAACGAGGTCAAGTCCTACGACATAGAGGGCTTTGAGTTCATCGGCGAAAGCAGGATAAGCTACACGCTTTCCATAGAGTTGCAGGAGCATCTCAATGCGCTGTTTATGATGACTCCCTATTACTATAAAACGTCCCCTGCGGACAGCAACAAGGTCTATTCGTACTTCGGGACACATGACAGCTTTTCTACGGAGGCGGCGTTCCGTATACTAAAATATAAAGTCAGGAAGTGAGCGTATGATAATACTCCCCGCACAGGTGACAGAGGCTATCACGGTGCTTGAAAACGCAGGCTATGACGCATACATCGTCGGCAGCTGCGTGAGAGAGCTTATAATGGGCAACAACCCGCAGGACTATGATATAATCACCAATGCAGAGATAAACGATATACTGTTTGCATTCCGTGAGTATCGCATCTCGGACGAGGGCATACAGCGTGGCGAGATACTTGTTACGGTCGTGGGAATGTTCATCAGCATCTCGCCCTACCGCCGTGAGGTGGTGGGAAACCGTGTCATGTACACCGACAGCCTGGAGGTCGACCTCTCCCGCCGTGGCTTTACCATCGACGCTATGGCATACTGCCCGAGATTAGGACTTGTTGACCTGTACGGAGGCAAGGGCTGCCTTGCGGGCGAGGAAAAGCGTGTGGTTGCGATAGGCGAGACCATCACAAAGACCACAAAGGAAAACGGAAAGCCTGTCACCGAGAGCTATTATGACATGTCCCGCAGCTTCACCATGGAGCCGTCAAGGATACTCCGTGCCATCCGCTACTGCGCAGAGCGTGAGTTTGTTATAGACGACTCCACACGTGCAGCCATGCGGCAGAATGTAAGCTGCTTTGAGTATGCGGACCGTGCAAAGGTATTCGCAGAGCTTTCACGTATAGTGATGGGAAAATATGCGACCAAGGTGCTTGACAGCTACTCCGATATACTTAAGCATGTTATTCCCGAGATGGAAAGATGCATCGGCTTTGAGCAGCACTCGAAATACCATGATTTCACCGTGTGGGAGCATATCTGCCGCTCGGTGGGCTTTGCTGTGCCTGAGCTTCCGATACGCTTCGCTATGCTTTTCCACGATATAGGAAAGCCCGACTGCTGCGCTATCGACAGCAGGGGAGCAGGTCACTTCAAGGGTCACGGAGAGCGCAGCAGACTTCTTGCGGAGTGCGTGATGCGCAGACTGGAATTCCCCCGCAATCTTGCGGATGAGATTAGCTGGCTCGTATATCACCACGATGTGAAGATACCCGAGGACAGAAAAAAGCTGAAGGAGCTTATCCGCACCCTCGGCGCAGAAGATCTGAAAAGCCTTATCCAGTGCGAGATAGCCGATAATCGTGCTAAAAAGACCGAGGTCGAGACCGAGGATGTGGCAAGGCTGCGTGCAAGCCTTGCAGCGCTGAATGAGATAGTAACCACAGGTGAGTGCTGGGATATCAGTCAGCTTGCAGTGACAAAGCGTGAGCTTTTCGACCGCCGCCTTGTTACCTCAGAGCAGGAGGCGGAGGAGCTTATAAACGTGCTGTTTGAGATAGTGCTGGACAAGCCCTCGTTCAATAACAAGCTTATGCTGCTTGATATGGCTCAGCGCAGCAAGCAGAAGCTGGAGGAACTTGCCGCAGAGCGTGCGGCACGTCAGCGTGAGCTTGAAGAAATGAAAAAGCAGGACAGAACCAACGAGCCTGTATTCTCGAAGCGCAAGAAGAAAAAGTGACTTCATACGAGTCAGTATATCGAAAGGAAAGCCGCTGATGAAGTGTTCCGAAAAAACAAGTGAATATCTGATCGGACTGCTGAAAGCGGCAGTATTCGGAGCGGAGCTTCCTCTTGCCGATGATGTGGACTATGCGGAGCTTTTTTCGCTTGCGAAATTCCATAGTGTGGCAAATATAGCGCTCTACGCATTGGAAAAGGGAGATGCAAATATTCCCGAAACGCTTGCGGGACAATGGAGGGAGCTGCGTGACAAGGCGGTCGTATCGGATATAACCTTCCAGATGGATTATGCGACTCTCTGTCAGGAGCTTGAAAGGGAGCAGATACGATATCTTCCCCTCAAGGGAATATTGATGAAGCCCTTGTATCCTCAGACGGATTACCGCACGATGTCGGATATAGATATACTTATCGACCCCGAAAACGCAGAAAAGGTAAGGGCTGTGATGGAAAGGCTGGGCTATGATACCGCAAGCTACGATCACGATGTGCATGATGTGTATCATAAGCCGCCTGTTACAAGCATTGAAATACACAGGGAGCTTTTCGGTGCGGAGGGCGAGGAATACGCACCGCTGTTTTCTGACCCGTGGTCGGTATGCGATGTATATTCGGAACACAGATATGAGTTCAGACCGCACTGGTTCTTCATCTATCTTCTTGCCCATGGTATGAAGCATTATGCGGAGGGTGGCACGGGAATACGAACATTCCTTGATATAAGTATCTTTCTTCAGCACTACGGCGGGCAGACAGATATTCAGGAGGTCTGCCGTGCGTTTGAAACGGTGGGACAGCGTCAGTTGTGCGAGCAGATGATATCGCTGAGTAAGATGTGGTTCGGTAATGGTGAGCGTTCTGAGGCGCTTTCCGAAACGGAGAAATATATATTGTCGGGCGGTACATACGGCACGTTCAGCAATCAGGTGGAGAACTCCGTCAGGACAAAGGGCAAGGCGGGCTATATCCGCAGCAAGCTGTTTCCTGATCTCAAGCTTATGCGACAGCGCTATCCCGTTCTGAGAAAAGCCCCCGTGCTGCTGCCTGTTTTCTGGCTGGTCAGGATATGCACAAAGCCCTTTTCCAACCGCCGACAGAACATGGAGAAACTTAAAAATCTGCTAAAAAAATGAGCTTATACGGCATATCCGCCATCCGCTGTGAATATACTCGTACAAAAAACAACCTGTACGGAGGATAACATCATGCGGATGGTTACTTTTTCAAAGCGGAAGATAAAAAGGATAGCTGCGGTTGCGTCTATGGCAGCGGCGGCTGTTGCGGTGGGAGCTGTTGCGGTCATCACC
>JAFSHE010000148.1 GCA_017440445.1 Oscillospiraceae bacterium
GATGGTGAGGTCTGCGGAGAAGTTGGTGTCAAATACCTTGTCAAAGCCAAGGCGACGAAGAGCAGCAATCATCTTGCCCTCTACGTTTGTACCAACGGGATAGCCGAAAGCTTCGCCGAGAGATGCACGAACTGCGGGAGCAGCCTGTACAACAACGTACTTCTCAGGATCTGCGATAGCGTCGAGAACCTTCTGAGTATCGTCCTTCTCAGAGAGAGCGCCAACAGGACATGCTGTGATACACTGACCGCAGGATACGCAGGCTGTATCAGCAAGACCCATATCGAATGCGCAGGTGATCTCAGTAGCGAAACCACGTTCGTTAGCGCCGATAACGCCGATGCCCTGAACCTTAGCACAAACTGCTGCACAACGACGGCAGCTGATGCACTTGCTGTTGTCACGGTACATGTGAGCAGCGCTGCAATCTACATCAGAGGGAGTCATCTCGCCTGCGAAGTTGTTAGCGTCAACACCGTACTCCTCGCAGAGTGTCTGCAGCTCGCAGTTACCGCTTCTTACGCAGGAGAGGCACTCCTTCTTGTGGTTGGAGAGCAGCAGCTCGAGAGTTGTCTTTCTGCTCTCGATAACCTTAGGAGTAGCTGTGAATATTTCCATGCCCTCGTTGATGGGGTATACACAAGCAGCAACAAGGCTTCTTGCGCCCTTAACCTCTACAACGCAGATACGGCATGCGCCGATAGCGTTGATCTCCTTGAGGTAGCACAGGGTAGGAATTCTAATTCCGGCAAGACGGCAAGCCTCAAGGATAGTAGAACCCTTGGGAGCCTGGCAGTCAATACCGTTTATCTTAATATTAACCATAATTAACTGTTCCTTCCTTTCATTAACCCTTCACGATAGCCTTAGGCTTACATGTATCCATACAAGCACCGCACTTCACGCACTTAGCAGTGTCGATCTCAAATGCAGCAAGCTTCTTGCCGGGAGCGATGTAGTCTGTTCTTGTAATAGCCTCAGCAGGGCACTTCTTAGCGCACATTCCGCAGCCTACGCAGTTATCCTTGATAATGCTGTACTGCAGCAGATCCTTACATACGCCTGCGGGACACTTCTTGTCCTGAACGTGTGCAATATACTCGTCCTTGAAGTAACGGAGTGTGGAAAGAACAGGGTTCGGAGCAGTCTGACCCAGACCGCACAGAGCGTTGTCCTTGATGTAGTAGCAGAGCTTCTCGAGCTTGTCGAGATCCTCCATTGTAGCCTTACCCTGAGTGATCTTCTCCAGCATCTCGTACATACGCTTTGTACCGATACGGCAGGGTGTACACTTACCGCAGGACTCATCAACTGTGAACTCGAGGAAGAACTTAGCGATATCAACCATACAGTTGTCCTCGTCCATTACGATAAGACCGCCGGAGCCCATCATAGAGCCGATAGCGATAAGGTTATCGTAGTCGATCGGGATATCGAGGTGCTCGGGAGGAATACATCCGCCGGAAGGTCCACCTGTCTGAGCAGCCTTGAACTTCTTACCGTTGGGGATACCGCCGCCGATCTCGTCGATAACTGTACGGAGAGTTGTACCCATAGGAACCTCTACCAGACCTGTATTAACGATCTTACCGCCTACTGCGAATACCTTTGTACCCTTGGACTTCTCAGTACCCATAGCTGCGTGCCAGTCAGCACCGTTAAGGATGATCTGAGGAATGTTAGCGTAAGTCTCAACGTTGTTGATAACGGTAGGCTTACCGAACAGGCCCGTTACTGCAGGGAAAGGAGGACGGGGACGAGGCTCACCTCTGTTACCCTCAATAGAGGTCAGAAGTGCGGTCTCCTCACCGCAAACGAACGCGCCTGCGCCGAGTCTCAGACCCAGACGGAAGCTGAAGTCTGTGCCGAAGATGTTGTCGCCGAGCAGACCCTGCTCCTCAGCCTGGTCGATAGCCTTCTGAAGACGTCTAACAGCGATGGGGTACTCAGCACGAACATATACATAACCCTGGTTAGCACCGATCGTGTAACCGGCGATAGCCATAGCCTCGATAAGAGCATGGGGGTCACCCTCGAGAACGGAACGGTCCATGAATGCACCGGGGTCGCCCTCGTCGGCGTTACAGCAAACATACTTCTGATCTGCGTCCTTAACGAGATCCTTAGCAAGCTGCCACTTTCTGCCTGTGGGGAAGCCCGCACCGCCACGGCCTCTCAGACCGGACTCAAGCAGACAGTTTACAACGTCATCCTGGCTCATTGTGGTGAGTACCTTGTACAGAGCCTGATAACCGTCGCGAGCTATGTACTCGTTGATGTTCTCGGGATCGATAACACCGCAGTTACGCAGAGCAACACGCTGCTGCTTAGCATAGAATGCAGTATCGTTGAGGGACTTGATGGTGTCGCCGTCAACTGTTTCCTCATAGAGATACTTCTTAACGGGATTGCCGTTCTTGAGGTGCTCCTCTACGATCTCGGGGATCCTGTCAACAGATGCATGAGCATAGAAGGAACCCTCGGGATATACGATCATAATGGGACCGCGTGCGCACAGACCGAAGCAGCCTGTGGTGATAACATTTACCTTGTCCTGAAGACCAGCCTTAGCGATCTCGTCCTTCAGGCACTCAACAATCTTCTTGGAGCCGCTGGAGTCACAGCCTGTACCGCCGCAGATAAGAACGTCCTTGACGCCTGTATCCTCGCAGTTGATACGTGTCTTAACGAACTCGGCTGCGCTTTCCTTGACAGCGTTAAGCTCCGCAATAGTCTTAATCATAGCTTAATCCTTCCTGTTTCGTTAATATACTATATTTTTCAGCGATTATTCGTACTTTGCGAGGATCTTTTCAACATCGTCAACAGTCAGGTTACCGTAAACGTCCTCGTTAACTGTAAGTACGGGAGCAAGACCGCACGCACCGATGCAGCGGCATGCGTCGAGAGAGAACTTACCATCGGGTGTGATCTCTCCGCCCTTGATGCCAAGCACCTCGGAGAACTTGTTGAAGAGATCGCCGGAGCCCTTAACGTAGCAGGCAGTACCAAGACAGACAGAGATTCTGTACTTGCCCTTGGGGTTGAGAGAGAACTGAGCGTAGAATGTAACAACGCCGTAAACCTTTTCAAGCGGGATGTCCATACCCTCGGCGATCATTGTCTGAACCTCGATAGGCAGATAGCCGTAGATCTCCTGTGCCTTCTGGAGCACGGGCATCAGCGCACCACGGTCATCCTTATGATCTGCGATGACAGCCTTGAGCTGCGCTTCCTGTTCTGCAGTTCCCGCAAAAGGAACCGCGCACTTTTTAAAAGCCATTTTTTAGCCTCCTTAATATTTTCACCGCCCATGGGCAGTAGTTGCTGTGATCTCCGTTATACACGGAAAAGCCGCCGAATGCCATACAGCCTCCGACGGGATATACCAACCGCGCCACACAGATAACGCAATTGTCCAAATAAGATTATAACATATCTCCGTTAAAAAATCTACAAATTTCGCACTAAATATTTTCGGTAATTTGTAGAATTTCTTCTTCCCAATTTAGCGATTATGCATAAAATTGACAAAAAAATATCAAAAGCCAAATCCCATAACAGAGCCATTTTCAAGCAGTTTGCAGCCGAAACTATCCGTTTCCTGCAAGTAGCATTCAAGAGAGTTGCAAAACTGCGTTTTCGGAGCGTTTTCAAGCCTTTAAAACCGTCACAGGAACGGTTGTTACACAAAACTAACCTTGCACGAGTTGTCGGCAGAGCCGACAACTCTGCAATTTTTCCTTCGCCGACCGAGCTGTGCGAAACCGGAAAAATCGCTGCCACCCGTACGCACGCACTAAAACAACGCACCCAGACCTACCTATCTCAAAAAGTCCGACAAACAAACGCCGTCAATTGTACTCACACTCCGAAAGTAACACATATCAAAACGAAATGCAAAACAAAAAGCCTGAGAAGCAAAGCACCTCTCAGACTTTATAGATATGACCGATTTACCGTGCCGCAAGCCTCTGCGCGGCAAGTCCCTGCTTGTAGTTCTCCATGAACCGTCTGAAGCCCTCTGCGCCCGCCTTATCGGGAGCAAGCGTGCTGCCCTCCATGGACGCAAACACCTTTTCATCAAGGAACTGCGGCAGAGCTTTGCCCTCGCCCTCGTTCATATATGCGGCAAGCAGAGCCATTCCCCATGCGCCGCCCTCGCCAGCGGTAGTCATTACCGAAACATCTGCGCCCACAGCGTCCGCCATGAACTGCTGCGCAACTCCCTGAACCTTGAACAGACCGCCGTGACCCATCAGCCTGTCAACGGACACCTGCTCCGTTTCGGTGAGGATATCCATACCCATCTTCAGCGCCGCCATAGCCGAGTAAAGCTGAGCTCTCATGAAATTCGCCAGTCCGAAGCTGCCGTCAGGGGTGCGGAAATACATAGGTCTGCCCTGCTCCACCTCTGCAACAGGCTCGCCCGAAAGGAAGTTGTATGCAACCGTTCCTCCGCAGTCTGCGTCTGCGTTCAGGGCATTTCTGTACAGCATGGTGTACAGCTCAGACTTTGAAAGCTCCCTGCCCGAAAGCTTGGCGAACTCTCCGAAAAGCTTCACCCACGCATCAAGCTCTGAACAACAGTTGTTGCAGTGGACCATAGCAACAGGCTTTCCGTCGGGAGTAGCCACCATATCAATCTCTGTATGAACGCTTTTCAGCGGCTTGTCGAGTACTATCATAGAGAAGATCGATGTTCCCGCAGAAACATTTCCCGTTCTCGGAAGAACGCTGTTCGTAGCGGTCATTCCCGTACCTGCGTCGCCCTCGGGCGGACACATGGGAACACCTCCGCGAAGCTTTCCGCTGATATCGAGAAGTTTTGCGCCCTCCTCGGTAAGGAATGCACCCTTTGCTCCCGCAGGCCTTACCTCAGGGAGAACGGAGCGGATGCTCCAGTCGTAGCCGTAAGGCTTCATAAGCTCATCGAACTTGCCGAGCATAGTGCTGTCGTAATCGATAGTATCGCTGTCGATGGGGAACATTCCCGCAGCCTCGCCCGCACCAAGCTCGTTGTTTCCTGTCAGCAGATAGTGGATGTGTCCCGCAAGCGTGGTGATATGCTTTATCTGCGGAACATGTGCTTCACCGTTCAGCACCGCCTGATAAAGATGCGCTATGCTCCATCTCTGAGGGATATTGAAGCCGAAAAGCTCCGTAAGCTTTGCCGCCGCATCAGCGGTGGTGGTATTTCTCCATGTTCTGAAGGGAACAAGCGGCACACTGCGGTCATCTCCGAATGCGAGATATCCATGCATCATAGCCGAGATACCCATAGCACCGACCGTTTCGAGGTCAGTACCAAACTTCTCCCTTACGTCACGTGCAAGGTCAGCGTAGCACTGCTGAAGTCCTGTTATTATCAGCTCGTGACTGTAAGTCCAGTAGCCGTTTTCAAGCCTGTTCTCCCAGTCGTAAGCACCCGAGGCGATGGGAGCGTATGTATCATCCGTCAGCACCGCCTTTATTCTGGTGGAGCCGAATTCTATTCCGAGATAGGTCTTGCCGCTTTTTATCTTTTCTGCTGACATAATTTATCCTCTCATGTATCTTTATCCTGCAAAAGCATTATTACTCGTTGCTGCCGAATGCAAGGATACCGAAGTAGCACTTTGTACCCTCGGCTACCTTTATCTCAACTGTGTGAGCCGCACTTGCGTCCTCGTCGATGATATAAGTGGTAACAGGATTGTTCCAGCCGCTTGCTGTGTTGGAGGAAACTGTCTTTACAAGCTTTCCGTCAACATATATCTCAGCGTCACCGAATGCCTTGCTGTTATTCTCCTTGTACACCATAGCCAGCTTTTTGCAGGTGATATCAAACTTCATGGAAGCGCCTGTATCACCCTTGAAGCCCCAGCCATGCTGGAAGCTGCCGTGTGTGTTCTCCTCAGCGAAGCCCACAAGCTCAGGCTTGAACTCCTCGCTGTCAAAGTAGTGCATATCCATGTAGTCGCCGCTGAATACAGGCTCAGGCAGAGTATTGTCCACATCGCCCGCATTTGCGTCTATCTCAGGGATAACGTTCTCGTAGTAGTGGATGACCATATCACGGATCATCTTACCGCCCTCAACATGGGGATGAGAGCCGTCGCCTGAATAATCGTCCCAGATCATTCTTCCCTCCTGCATCTCGACCCATATAGAATCGGGCAGGCTTATCATGGGAAGATCGTAGCGCTCGCCTATCTGCGTCATGTGAGGCTGACATGTATGACCGTTCTCAACGATAGTGAACAGCAGAACAACTGCGATATCACGCTCGTCGGCAAGCAGTGTGCGGACAAGGGATTCATAAGCGTTCTTATAAATAGTTTCGCCGCCGTCGTTTACCGCAAACTCAACGAATACGATATCGGGGTCGCTTGAAAGCACATCGCGCTCCAGACGGACATTACCAAGCACCGAGGGAGTTCCGCTGATACCCGCATTGACATAGTTGAAAGTAGCGTCGGGGAACTGCTCAGCGAGATATGTGGTGGACATCTTCGCCCACTTCTCATCCTCCTTGAGGGTAAGACCATCGTGATAGCCCTCTGTGATGGAGCCGCCTATGTACGCCGCTGTGATGGTCTCGCCGTTCTGCGCTCTCTTAAGAACGTTAGACATACGTGTGGTGTCGCCTGTTGTTATGAGGGAGCGCTCTATCATCAGGTCGTAAATCTCCTCCTCGGTAAGGGTGGAGTAGTCGATTTCAGACGAAGCGTCCTCGGATGTGGTTGCATCAGAGGAAGTATCCTCGGCGGAAGTATCCTCAGAAGTGCTCTCGGAGGGAGCTGAGCTTTCCTCCACAGGCTTGCCCTCTGTCACGGGAGCAGATGTCGCAGACCCGCTGTCAGCGGAGCTTTCCGAAGTAGTGCCACCCGCACAGCCTGCTGTCATAAGTACCATAGATGCGGCAAGAGCCGCAGCAAGAAATCTTTTCATAGCTTGTTCTCCTTTAAAATGTAATAATTTGAAAAAAGTATATCATATTTCAGTGTTATTGTCAATCAGGCGGCGATATCCTCCGTGCGTATCGGACATACAGTATA
>JAFSHE010000149.1 GCA_017440445.1 Oscillospiraceae bacterium
CTGCGCCCCTGAGGTCATAACGGGCAGGATATCCATTACAAACCTCAGCACCACAATAACGCATAACCCTATCACCGATATATAGTTGAATTTCTCCTGTATACCATGCTTTTTGGTTATAAAATGCAGCACAATATAAACCACAAGCTCAGGCGGAATAAGGCATACAATTATAAACCCTGGCAGGTCAACGGGCATCGTACCGCCTATAAGGATATACAGCTCTCTGAGGGACGGGACGAATATCCCCGCTATAATGACAGCAAATAGCGGCAATACAACTACAAGACACAATATATGCAGTATCCTGCACACTGCATATAAAGGATCTTTCCACAGTGCTTTGCGCTGCTGCTTTAATAGCTCCTTTTCATCCATAGCTGCTCTCCCTTTTAGTACGTCACCTTATCCAGCTTCATTGTAGCAACTGCGTTCAAGTCTGAGCCTGCCTGCACTCCCGCAAGATATTCATAATACCCCTGACAGCCTATCATAGCCGCATTATCTCCGCAAAGGGAAAGCGGCGGCACATATAGGGTCATTCCGTTCTTTGCGGCTCTTTCCTCAAGCATGGAGCGAAGCCCGCTGTTTGCCGCTACTCCGCCTGCGAGGGCTATCGTCTTGTAGCCGCTGTCCTTTGCCGCCTGTATGAACTTCGATGTAAGGATATCGCTGACGGTGTACTGGAAGCATGCCGCAAGGCTGTTTACATCCACATCCTCGCCCTTCTGCTTTGCATTGTGAATGAGGTTTATCACCGCCGTTTTAAGTCCCGAAAAGCTGAAATCATACGGATTTGCTGTCTTGGGATGGGGGAGAGTATACTTCTTTCTATCGCCGAGCTTCGCCGCATTGTCGATATGAACTCCGCCCGGGTAGGGGAAGCCCATGGCTCTCGCTGCCTTGTCGAAAGCCTCGCCCGCTGCGTCATCCACCGTCCTGCCGATGGTCTCGAAATCAGTGTAGCTGTTCACCTTAACGATATGGCTGTGACCGCCCGAGGCAACAAGGCAGATATAAGGCGGCTGAAGCTCCTTGTGTGCAAGGTAATTCGCCGCAATATGTCCCCTGATATGGTGAACAGGGATAAGCGGCTTTCCGAGCGAAAACGCAAGACCCTTTGCGAAATTAACTCCCACAAGCAGCGCACCGATAAGTCCCGGGGCGTAGGTCACTGCGATCGCATCTATCTCTGCGGCGGTCTTTCCCGCCTTTTCAAGCGCCTCGTTCACCACTCCCACTATACTCTCGCAGTGGCGGCGGGAGGCTATCTCGGGAACTACTCCGCCGTATAATTTATGCTCCTCTATCTGTGTTGCGACTACGGAGGAGATTATCTCACGTCCGTCACGGATGACCGCAGCGGCGGTCTCGTCGCAGGAGCTTTCTATTGCTAAAATATCCATCTTCTTTTGTCCTTTTCAGTTAATATGCGTTTATTTTACATCAGGCTTACGGGATGTAAGGAACTCCACAGCACGCTCGATAGAGTTGCGCACATGCTCCATATCCTCGTTATGCAGCTTGCCTGCGTTGCGGTAGTCAAAGCTGTTGCAGAACTCGTTTACGTCAGAGTTCAGCTCCTTGATGTAGTTCTCGATAAGCTGGTCGGTAGCCTCGATAAAGGGCTTCTGGTCGTTCTTGGGCATCTTTGTGGGAACGTGTGACATCAGCAGGTTGTAGTGAGGGATACAGATGTACTTCTGCTGGGAATACAGCCTTCTGAACTTGGGGTCCTCCCTGAACATAGTGAATACAGTATCCAGCATGTGCTCAACACCCCAGTCGACCTTGCTGCACACAAAGCAGGTATCCTCTATCTCGCTGCACTTCTTGGCCTTTGCGCCCTTTGTGAAGAAAATGCTCTTTTTCTCGAATACGTTTCCACGTACCGAGGAAAGATATGTATTGAGCATAAGTCCAAGCGACAGACGGTTATTCTGCCTCAGCAGAGAATTGAAATGTGTATGACAGAATCCCAGACGGTTTGTTTCCATGCGCACATCAGGCTCCATCATGGCAGCGCCCATGATATACTCTGAGATATGCTCCTCAACCGTGTTTCTCATGGCGCAGATAGGGCAGCCCTCACGTGGCTCAAACACTTCGTTTATCGGGATGGTAAGTATACTTTCTCTCATTTTCGGATATCCTTCCTTCATTAAAAATTTAGTGACAAAATGCTGAAATAAATGCCATATTACTTGATTTTATACTTATATTGTATTATAATTAAGGTAAATAATCAAGGGGTTTGGCAAAAAAAATGGATCACAGGATAATCAATGCGAATTTCGATATAAAGCAGACGTTTCTGTGCGGACAGTGCTTTCGCTGGAGCGAGGCGGAGGACGGCATCTTCCACGGAATTGCCCTCGGGAGATACCTTAGACTACGGCAGGAAACAGACGGAGTTACTCTGCTTGACATACAGGAGCAGGATATCCCCCTATGGGAGGATTACTTCGACCTGTCCACCGACTACGGAAGTATCATAGGGCGGTTTTCCGCTGACGAAACTCTCTGTGCAGCAAGCAAAGGCTCGTCAGGCATACGCATACTAAGGCAGGAGCCGTTTGAAACGCTTATCAGCTTCATTATCTCACAGAATAACAATATTCCCCGTATCTCGGGAATAATCGGGAGATTGTGCGAAAGCTTCGGCGAGAAGATAGAGGGCGGATATTCCTTCCCCACCGCCGAAAGGCTTAACGGAATAGTACCCGAGGACCTTGCACCGCTTCGTGCAGGCTTCCGTGCGAGGTATATCTGCGACGCAGTAAACAAAGTAAACAACGGCGAGGTGGATTTCACCGAGATAAACGCACTTCCCACTGACGCTGCACGGGAAAAGCTGAAACTGATAGTAGGCGTGGGCGACAAGGTCGCTGACTGCGTACTTCTATTCGGTTTCGGAAAGCACGACGCATTCCCACGGGATGTGTGGGTAAAGCGGCTTATGGCACAATTTTATCCCGAGGGACTTCCCGAGTGCGCAAAGGGCGCAGAGGGAATTGCACAGCAGTACTTATTCGACTATGTACGAAACAACAACGGACTTGAAAACACGGAGTAAATTCATAACAGAATTATACAGAAAGGATAACTTGTATGTATTGTAATCATTGTGGAAATATCTTGACCGAGGATGCACAGTTCTGCGCATTCTGTGGCGCAAAATGCGGTCTTGCAAGCGTAGTACCCGCAAAGGAGCTGAATTCCACCTCTCCGACAGCGGAAAGTGCTTCGCCCGCAGCCCATACATCGACTACGGGAACAGAAACCGGACCTGCTGACGCCTATACAGCAGCACCCGCAGCACCTGCTGATGCAGCCGCTCCGATATACTCAGCTCCTGCGCCGCATGCCGAAAGCATACCTCAGCCGCAGGCTGCTCCCGCCTCCGCTCAGCCTTTCACGGCAAGGAACGAAGCAGCTCACGCTGCACCTCATGCGCAGGGTATTTCCGTAGAAATACCCGTACCTCAGGAACAGGTAAAGGTAGAAAAATACTACACCCTCGGACATATAATGCTGTGCCTTGGTGCGGTAGCGATAATGGCTATCGTAGCGGGAGTATTTGCGGGATTATATTTCTCCGTGATATAACTGAATTATTTCACGACCTGCCCTGTTTTGCGGCAGGTCTTTTTGCGCCAAAAAACGCAGAATAATGCACAAACAAAGGCTCTCTTTGTTATATCTTTTCAACAATAATGCTGTTTTTTAATTGACTTTTTTTAGCTTATATAGTATACTTAAAATTGGATTTTAATATCTGTACAATAAGAAATGTACGGTAGGAGGACAATATATGTATTGCGAAAGTTGCGGCAAAAGTCTGATAAGAGGATATCAGTTCTGTCTTGAGTGCGGAACCCCCGTTCCCCCCGAGGTAAACGAGGAAGAAGAGACCACTGCGCAGGCTGCTGAGAGCGAAGCCCCCGAGGGAATGCCCGCTATCGGCGCATCAGGCGAGGGTGGCACGCTTGTTTTCTGTCCCACATGCGGAACAAGAATGCAGCACTCCACTTCCAACTGTGAAAAGTGCGGAATGGTACTCCAGGGCGGAGGAAACAACATCCCCAAAAACGGAAATGTTCCGCTGTGGAACACAAACTCTGACGAGAACAGCTTTGAGGGCATGTCCGACGGAGATATCGACCAGATAAACAACTTCATGAACGGCGGCGGTATAGCTGCTGTTGAATACGAGGATAATTCAGGACTTGACCAGTTCGGAGGCGCAGGTGTAGGCGGCTCTATCAGCCCCGAAAGCGCCGCTGAGATAGATGCGCTTACTGCACAGTTCGCAAATATGTGTAAGTCCTCTAATGAAATGCCCGCTATCGGCAATTCCAAGGATCAGATCATTCATGACGAAATACTCAAGGTAGAGAATTTCGCAATGAATGACTCCTATGTGGATAATGAATACATAGACGAAGGCGCTCTGCCTGTTATAGAGGGTGCGTCTATGGAATTCGATCCCGACGAGCCTGAGCCTGAGGATCCCAATGCATTTGTCATGACTCCCGAGGCTATCGAGGATATAACTCCTGTTTATGATGATACTCCCGCTTATGAAGAACCCGCAGCTGAAGTAGCTCCTGTTTATGAGGACGTTCCCGCTTATGAGGAACCCGTAGCCGAGGAAGCTCCTGTTTATGAGGATGTTTCCGCTTATGAGGAACCCGTAGCCGAGGAAGCTCCTGTTTACGAGGATGTTCCCGCTTATGAGGAACCCGTAGCCGAGGAAGCTCCTGTTTATGAGGATGCACCTACCTATGGAGCAACCGTAGTTGAGGACGCTCACGCTTACGATGACGTTCCCGCTTATGGAGCGACCGTAGTTGAGGACGCTCAGACTTATGAGGAGGTTCCTGCTTACGAAGAACCTGCTGAAGAAAAGACAGACGATGCACTTGCCGCTATTCCTCTGTTTGCAGATCCCGACTCTAACGATACAGCAGATTACTCCTCTGATTATGAGGAGCCTGTATACGACTCTGATATCCCCGTATATGATGAGCCGGAGGCTGTAAAGGAAGATGCTCCCATAGCGCCTGTTTATGAAGAAACCACTGCTGAGGATGTAACCGTTTATGAGGAAGCTCCATCCTATGAGGAGCCAGCTGAAGCTACTTCTGTTTACGAGGAGCCTGCTGAAACAGATAATGATGACAACTACGGTACAGTAGCTGCCGTGGGAATGGCTGCGGCCGCATCAAGCTTATCCGAGCCTGAGTCTTATTCCTCTGCATACTCCGCAAACCGCTCCGAGCCTGCACCTGCTCCCGCACCCGTTGCCGAGGAGCCTGAGGTGGATCTCGGTCGTCTGCTGTACTGCCGTAACTGCGGACAGGATATGTATGAAAAGGAGCTTGTCTGCAAGAACTGCGGCGCTCCCAAGCGTGAGGAATACAAGCCCAAGCGCAGCATAAAGGAAAAGAAGGAACCGTTCAAGCTGTTCGGTATATTCAGCATTCCGTCACTTGTAGGCGCAGGTGTTGTAATAGTCGTTCTCGGTGCGCTGATCCTGACCTCTGTGGGAATAGGCAGCGACAAGGATAAGATAACCAGCAGCAACAATAACAGCATCACAGGCAACGAGCAGCTCGATGCAAATAACACCACCACATCCGCTACCACAGAGGATGAGCCGGAGATCACCACAACTCCTGTTAAGTCCGAGGATAGCACTCCTGTGGAAAGCACCCCCGATGAGCCGGATGAGCCTGCTACACCCGAGGAACCTGTTACACCCGATGAACCCTCTGAGCCTGAAGTTCCCGTAGAGCCTTCGGAGCCTGAAACACCCGAGGAGCCTTCTGAACCCGAAACTCCCGACAAGCCCGAGGTGTCCACACCGTCAACTACTACCAAACCCACAACAACTACAACACGCAAACCCACCACATCTACCAATAAACCAACTACTTCTACAACGACTACCAGGAAGCCTACAACAACCACTACACAGAAGCCTCAGTCCTCCTATGTTCCCTCTGCGACAGTGAAGAACCAGAACAAGGAACGTGACGAGATCATAGCGGCTATGGAAACAGTATCCGCAGAGCTTGGTAAGGTAGACCTGCTTGCAAGAACAGCCATCTACTCCATGATGTTCGATGAGAGAAATGCTGATGTTGCAGGTAAATCCTTCTACAGCAAGGATATAGCTACCACGATGCTTACCTATATAAAGAACGGTAAGGCTACCGTAGCTTCCGCTGTAAAGAGCGCAAAGCCCTCCACATCCGAGCTTAACGGCGCATACAATGCTCTCTGCTCGCTTGAGGATAAGTATCTTGATTACTATAACTTCGTAGTAAGCCCCTCTACCTACTCCAGCTACGAAACAAAGTGCGATACATATCTTAACAACTTCAACAGCTACGCAAAGTCCAACTGTGCTATCGCTAAGTTCAATACATCCGCACAGACCTCTACAGATAAGAACGAGTACTACGCGGATGTACTGAGCGAGGCTGTAACAGCAGTTCAGAATGCGACCGCAGCTTACACAACACTCAGCGGCAAGATGGGAAGTCTTACAGACAGCAACTTCTCCTCTCAGTTCAACACAACGCTGAAGAACAACATCACAACATACCAGAAGGCAGCAAGCTATACACAGGCAGCTATTGCATACAGCAACATTCTTGCTTCGGCTCCCTCCGATTACTCCTCTGCGTACAACAATCTGAAATCTGCATGTAATGACCTTAAGTCTATCGCAGACACCTTCCAGATCGCACAGTACGACAATACGGTTGACAGCTTTACAAGCACTGTTAATGCAGAGATCAGATCTGCTAACAACGCTGCAGCTTCCGCAAAGAAATATCTCTAATCAGAATGACCCCTCCGTATTATACGGAGGGGCCTTTTTTATAAACTGTTTCATAATATGCTTGAATTGTTCTGATAAATATGCTACAATGACCCCAAAGGAGGGGAGAAGCTAGTGAAAAATAAATATATAGAAGCGGTACGATTAAACAGGGAAGTACCTGAAAGCTCTTATCTTAATGATATTCCTGCGATAGAATGGCTTTCCTCGGAGTACGAACTGGCTTTTGACAGTCAGGTGACCTTTTTCGTAGGCGAAAACGGGACGGGAAAATCCACTCTCCTTGAGGGAATAGCTGTCGCCTGCGGATTCAATCCCGAGGGTGGTACAAAAAACTTCTCATTCTCAACCTCCGATACACATTCGGAGCTTTGCGATATGCTTACAATATCCCGTGGTGCATATCCGAAGGACGGCTTTTTCCTGCGTGCGGAAAGCATCTACAATGCCGCCTCGTACATTGATGAGATGGACAGGCTTCCTGCATCTGCGCCGCCCATTATAAGCGGCTTTGGCGGAGTATCGCTGCATAAGCAGTCGCACGGAGAGAGCTTCCTTGCAATAATGCAGAATCGTTTCGGCGGAAACGGTCTGTATATTCTCGATGAGCCTGAAGCTGCACTTTCTCCCGCGCGCCAGCTCACTCTGTTAGGTCTTATCCGAAATCTGGAGCAGGAAAATTCGCAGTTCCTGATCGCCACGCACTCCCCGATACTGATGGCTTATCCCAATGCGCAGATACTCCGCTTTTCCGAGAACGGAATATCACCCACAACCTACAAACAGACCGAGCACTATCAGATAACAAAGCAGTTTCTTGACGACCCTGAAAGGATGCTGCGACTGATTCTCGGAGAATAAACAGGATACCCCTGCATCGTCCGCATTTATGCGGCGAAACGCAGGGGTGTTTTTATTTCAGAAGATCGTTCCACTTCCTGTACTCGGGGAAATGCTGCTGTAAAAACGCATAAAATCTCTCGGAATGGTCGTGGTGCCAGTAGTGAGCGTACTCATGCCACAGCACTGACAGCACCGTTTCCCTCGGATATGACATAAGCTGTACGTTTATCGAAATACGTGCACGGTTGTATGAACAGCTCCCCCAACGGGATTTCATCTCCTTTACCGTAATAGTGGTGGGAGGGGGATAAAGCCCTCTGGAATTAAGCGCACTTCTTACTTCTTCATTAAGCTCACGCATAAGCTCACAGAACTGATCCGTAGCCCAATCCTCCAGCATAAGCTTAAAATTCTCCGGGTGATTCGTAAACACACGCAGCTCATTCTCCTCCAGAGCCACTCTTTCACTGGAATTACGTATAATGCGGATGGGGTATTCCTTGCCTAGCCAACGCATACCGTCGTCGGATATCCCCATGCGCTTCTCCCGCTCCTGCAGCTGCTTAACGGCGTTCAGAAAGTAGTCTGCACGTTCAGCGAGTATAGCCTCTATGTTCTCTATGGTGAGCCTGTTATTTGCCGAAACCTGCACTATGCCATTGGAGCTTACCCGCATGTTGATGTTCTTCACACGCTTGCGGGTGAGTTCATATTTTAGCTCCCGTCCGTCGGGAAGTGATATTATTTTCATTAGTTCTCCTTTGTTAAAAGTATTTATACAGCGAAACATGCTCGCTAAGCTCAGTAAATCCGTTTTTACGATAAAACTCATACGCAGGAACCGTGCGGTCCGTTTGAAGGAAGATATGTGTTATGTTCTTACTCTTTGCGTATTCCTCCACCATCTTCAAAAATGCCGTTCCTGCGCCATTCCTTTGCTTTTCGGTCTTTATGCAGAACTCACAAATGTAATACTCGGTGCCTGTGTACCAATGCATGATGCTGCCAAGTGATAAGCCTATCAGCTCGTCATCCTTATACAGTCCCAGTGACAGCGAATTTCGGTTTCCTATCAGGTCAGTGATATATGCGTTAAGCTGTTTCGGGTCGCTCCAGTCATCGTACCACGGCTCGTTTGTAAAGATATCAAAAAATAATGCCTTGATATCTTCTATGTTACTTATATCCAGTTCTTTTATCTCCATGGGACTCTCCTTCTGATTTTCTCACTGTTGTCCAACACTGCATTTCAGCACGGAAATACTATACCGTCGGGACGTTTTATTCACCTGACCACGGTCAGTCTATATAGCCAAAGATCCCGTTCTTTTCAAAGTCATCAACGATATGCTTTGGCAGCAGCTCTCTGCATGTCTTTTCATCTGCCCAGACATACGCCTGATGTTCGTTGCTTATATTCACATCCTCTGTCAGTGCTTCGCAAAGATATGCGATAATAAGATACGGCTTTTCATCATTAACCAGAGTAACATACGCCACTTTCTCAATAGTTATCTGACTAATGCCCGTTTCTTCATATATCTCTCTTTTCATGGCTTCCTCGGGATGCTCGCCTTGCTCGATGTTTCCGCCTGCATTCTCCCACGTGCCTGCTCCTGTTTCATCCTCTGCGCACCTTTGTATAAGCAGAAATCTATTGATCGCTCTGTTGTAGATTATGCTTTTAACGATTATTTCTGCATTCATACCTACCTCCGAAATATTGTTTCTAATGTTTATTATATCATCGCAGAGTATGCTTGTCAACAAACAAAGATCCCTCCGAAAACTCGGAGGGATTTTTATTTGCAGAATTAGAGAGCTTCAACGATAGCCTTGGTGTCACGTGCGATGAGCAGCTCCTCGTTGGTGGGAACTACCCAAGCCTGAACCTTGGAGCCTGCCTTGGTGATGCAGCGCTCTTCACGGCAGCCTGCGTTAGCTTC
>JAFSHE010000150.1 GCA_017440445.1 Oscillospiraceae bacterium
GCTATGACCGAGAATGTACAGAATTTCTCCGGTGTAGAGAACGATATACATGATACCGTTTCGGATTTTGCTTTCGTGCCGTATCCCCGTGACCCCGAGGCTGACGCTTATTATCAGGGTTCAAACTGCTTTGGCTACATGATACCAAAGGGTGCAAAGAATGTTGAAGGTGCTGTGGAATTTATCATGTGCAACCGCCTTTTTGATACAGATGAAGCTATTCAGGCACAGGTAAAAAAGGAGCATATCGCACCTGAAAAGATCACCTACACAGCAGGAAAATACGAAGGCATGCAGAAATGGCGCATTACATGGGACGAAACGTTATACGATCTCTGGGTCGAAATGCGTGATCCTGAGGTGTTTGACTTTGTGACAGAGGATCTTTACGGCTTCGGAAATGTGATGCAGGGCTATATCGGTCAGTCTATCATAGATTGTACTTTTGGCGAGGAATCCTGGACTCAGCGTTCTGCCGAGGTAATGCCGATGGTTCAGGCACTGGTGGATGAATACGCAGTGTGATAAATACAACAGTGTCCGTGCAATTACACGGACACTGTATTTTTATATGGATAAAAAGATTTGCTCAGGTCAATTATTTAATGTCTACAAAGCACTTGATAAATTCTGATAATAATCTGATATATTATGCATGATAGTTATATAGTTTTTAATGTATATAGATATATCGAATATATATTATGAGGTTGGCGTGGTTTTATGATATAATTATTATATCAGATAAAAATTTTGTTGAATATGGTGTTATTTCGTGTCATTGAAATGAACAGCGTATTCCGTGTAAAACCCGGCTATCGCATTGTAACAGCTCTGAAGATCCTGTGTGACCAGCCTTTTGGTGTTCATTACCAGATGCACATAGTGTCTCATAGGCATATCCTTTATCAGGCGGAATTCAAGCTTGTCTTTATAATGACTGAAGCCTGTGCATTGTGGGGCGAATGCGATACCGAATCCTCTTTCGATGAGGTCGCACATTATCGACGGCTTTTCAACATACATGGTGATATTCGGGTGCAGGTCTGCATTTGTGCAGTAAGCAGATATTATTTTAGTGATGTTGTCAGCATGATTAAGACTCAGCATATCGAATTCTGCGATATCCTGTTTTGTGATCTCGGGTAATGTACCAAGCGGGTGATCTTTTGGGAAGATCACGCCGATGTGTTCCTCTATCAGCAGTGTGGAAGTGCTCCCGCAGTCGGGACTCATGGATGAACATATCCTCAGATCCCAGTCCTTGTTTATTCCTACGTAGAAGTGAGGTATCGACCAGGGATAATGCTTTCGCATATTCTCGGCAACATCCTTTATCATCAGTGTGGTGGAATCCACTGCGATGTTGATGTCAATTTTTCGGGTTCCTGTGTATTCGCTCAGTTCCTTTTTTGCGCTGTCCAGAGCAAGGATGATGTCATCGCAGTATTTCAGGAATATCTTTCCCGCACCGTTAAGTTTTATCTTTTTTCCGTGTCTGTCAAAAAGCTGCGTGCCGAGTTCGTCCTCAAGCCTTTTTAGTGTCTGGCTAAGCGAAGGCTGTGCTATGTAGAGCAGTTCAGCGGCCGCTGATATGCTCTCTGTGCCTGCAATAACTCTGAATTGTTTGATCTGGTTAAGTTCCATGTATATTTTTCCTTTATAGTTTGATTTTTATATAATTATATCATGTGAAAAATATAAATGCAACAATTTTTAGGAGGTCTTATGAAAAAGAAGAATTTATGTAAACTGGGATTAAGGATTTCAGCAGCTGTTCTGATAATACAGTTGGTGGTTTTCCTGGCACTGTTCGTGTTTATCAATGTATATGTGTCTGATTCGGCATATAAGACTGCGATCAACAATATGCAGACCGCAGCTGTTGACCGTTCAGAGATCATAAGTAACTATATCAATTCCACAAAAGATACTCTTACAGCATATCTTAAGGCAGAGCAGATATATGCTGTCATCCGTGATCCTGCGGATAGTGCGGCAGCAGCTTCTGCGCAGGAATACACAGTAGAATTTAGTAAGGATATCTCCAATCTTGAGGGTATCTATTGCAGTAAGTGGGATACCACGATGCTCACCCATACAAATGCATCTGTTATCGGAATGGTAACACGTCCCGATGAGGCATACCGTAAGCAGCTTCATGATGCGATACTTGCAACTGAAGGCGTATATAATACAGGTATCATAATTTCTCCTGCGACAGGTGAGCAGATCATCTCTATGTACAAAGCTGTCAGGGAGGATGACGGCACAGCTATCGGTCTTGGCGGTATCGGAATCTTCACAAAGGGTCTTGTGGACAAGCTTGATGAGCTTCCGCTTGACGGACTTGAAAGCTCGGAGTATTATCTTGTAAATGTTGCAACGGGAGAGTACATATTCCATCCCGACAGTACGATGATAACAACTGTTGCGCAGGACGGATTTGTGTCTGATATAATATCTCAGATAAAGGACGGAAGCAATTGCAGTTACGTAAACTATAAGGATGCAAACGGAGCTAAGTGCATCGCTGCGTTCAAGAGCCTTGACGAACATGGCTGGGCATTTGTGATCGCAGATAAGGAAACAGAGGTGCTTACATCTGCAACTGCGTTGAGGATCAACCTTGTTCTGCTTTTCGTTGTCAGCGCAATTCTGCTTACTCTGGTAGTATACTTTATAATCAGTAGACTGGTCAGCCCGCTCAAATCGGTTGAGGATGCGGTAATAGACCTTTCCAATATTGAGCTTGGAGCTGCACAGAAGGTCGAGAAATACATTACCAGAACAGATGAGATAGGTAGCATCGCAAAGGCTGTTGATATGCTGTGTCAGTCGCTTAACAATGCAACTGATGATATAGGCCGTGTGCTTGGCGAGATGGCAGATGAGAATTTTGCTGTTGATGTAACCAGAAACAAGGAATATTATAAGGGCGACTTTGCAGTATTGTCTGATAACCTTGTTGCAATTAAAAGCAAGCTGACCAGTGTACTTACTGAAATTTACTCGGTAGCCGATCAGGTGGATTCAGGCTCAACGCAGGTCGCTCAGAGTTCGCTGGTGCTGTCTGATGGTACCATGGAGCAGACGGCTTCTATTGACGAGCTTGCAAAAAATCTGCGCAATATCGAGGAGCATCTGAAGAAGAACTCCGAGAGCTGCTCTGAAACATACGAGCTTATGAATAAGACCTCTGACTATGTGGTAGAGGTAAACGACAAGATGTCCCGTCTTACAGATGCAATGAGCGACATCAATGAAACTTCAGGTAAGATTAGTCATATTATCAAGACCATCGAGGATATTGCATTCCA
>JAFSHE010000017.1 GCA_017440445.1 Oscillospiraceae bacterium
ATCTGTCTGAACGCAAGGCGTCCGATACGGCCGAAACCATTAATTGCAACTTTAACTGCCATTGGAATATTCCTCCTGAATTTTCCGGATGCGGGAGCGACCCGCTATCCTATTATTTGATATATATCATATCACAAATATTATACTAAATATTTTCAATTTAATCAAGATGTTTGTCTAAATTTTATCATAAAAGATAGTAAAATTCTCAAGATGGATTTTGTGCATTTTTCACAATGAAATCTATTTTCAAATGTGCAATATACAATAAACATCCCACCTGATGCAGCTAATAAAACGTAAGAAAAGACCGCCTCCGAAATACCGAAGCGGTCTTGAGCGTTTATTTCTTTCTTGCAACGAACATCAGCTTTTCGCTTTTTTCCGATGGTTTGTCAGAAGTGAGATATTCGTATATCTCCAGCACCTCAAAGCCTGCTTTTTCAAGCATTTCCGACAATTTCTCCTGCGGAAGTGCTATCTCACGGAAGCTCTCGCCGCCTCTGTCATAGCTGCCGTCCTCATTCTCATAGAACAGGTCAAGTTCTATCCCGACGCTGTTATCAGACGGGTCGTACTCATTCTGCCATACACAGTACACTCCGTCCACGTCGTAGACAAAGGTATTGCTGGCAAGCACCTCCCTGTGCTTGTATATCGTGTTCACATCAAACAGGAACAATCCGCCCTGCTCCATGTTTTCGGCGGTCTTTACAAAGCAGGTCTGAATATCCTTTGCGCTATCAAGGTGGTTGACGCTGTCAAGGGTCGAGATAGCGATATCCACCGCACCGTAAAGCTCTGTTTCTGTCATGCTCTGACAGATAAGCTGTACATTTCCTGTCATTTTGGACATAGCCACAGACAGCATCTCTGCCGAAGCGTCCGAAGCTATGATATCGTATCCCATATCCGCAAGGCGCATGGTGAGATTTCCTGTACCGCAGCCCATATCGAGAAGATATCTGCCGCCCGCACCGTGTTTCTCTATCATATTATTGTAATATTCTGCGATCTTATCATACGGGACGTTTTCTGTAAGCAGGTCATAGACCGAGGCAAACTCGCCGTAGCCCGCCATTATTCGTCATCCTTCATTCTGTCGAATACTATCTTATAGCCGCCTGCTGCCTGATAATTGAGAGTCTTGTTTACACGGCTGATGGTAGCTGTGCTTGCACCTGTCTGCTTTACTATCTCATTGTATACGCAGTCAGCTGTGAGAAGCTTTGCAACGTGCAATCTCTGAGAGATGGCCTTCAGCTCCTGCGGAGTGCACAGGTCCTCAAAAAAAGCTGCACACTCTTCCTCTGTCTTTAGTGTAAGGATAGCCTTGAACAGATAGTTCATGTTTTCGTCCTTTATCATAATTTACCTCCGTACGGACAAATATCCGCTGTCATGCTTTAAACTGTGCGTATATTTTACCATAATAAAGCAAAAAAGTCAATAGCATTTTACAAAAATACGGTAAAAACACAATATTTCCATCCAAAATACTTTCTGCAAAATGCATCATTACACAAATAATTCTATCTTTTTTGACAAATGCACAACATCTTATAAACGTCAAAAACGCTCCGATTGTTAAGCAAGCACAAATTTCTCTGACGTTATTTGTTGCATTGTTACAAATAAACAGATAAAAAGGATGATTTCCTTATTTCGGATATTTTTATTTTCGGTAAAATGTCAATTGTAGAAATCACCGAACAGGAGTATAATCGATTTCGTTGGTTTTTATCTGATACGCCGCTCCATCTCCTGCTGGATTTTCCTGTGATAAGACAATAACGGTGGAATATCCTCGTGACGAAGTACCCGCCGACAATAGTTTCCCGTTATCCTGAACACCTTTGGCGACAAAACAAACAGAGCAAACAGGTTCGGGAATATCATCAGCCCGTTTACAAGGTCAGATATCTCCCATACCGCAGCAAAATCCATCACCGAGCCGAGGACAGCTATCAAGACAAAAACGCACCTGAAAGGGACCTCCGCCCTTCTACCGAACACATACACCGCAGCGGACGACCCAAAATAGCTCCATCCTATAATGGTGGAAAACGCAAACAGCACCACCGCCACCGCCAGTATCTTTCCTGCGGCGATGCCAAAGGTCTGCGAAAATGCGTATGTCGAAAGCTGCGCCCCTGTCACCTCAGATATCACTGCGCTTTCTATAAGCGGGATATTCTTCTGTAGGTCGGCAAAAAGCGGCTCGCCGTTTTCCGATACGCTCTGCACTCCCGTTACGGTCATTACATTGGAAAAGGTGATATCACCCTCAGCTATCGGCAGCAGGAGCTTATCTGCGTACACTGTTCCACATTCCACGGGCGCAGATCCTTCCGCTATCACAAGCATGGGAGCGCCTGTTGATATGATACAGTCATCCTCCGTCAGCCTGAAATACTGCGTTTCAAGAGAGATGTTCTGAAACGCCTCCTCAGCTGAAGGAGCATTACAGGGGCTTGCAAGAAGTATCACAGCCGTAAGCGAGCACATCACTATGGTATCAAAGAAAACCTCGAATATGCTCCACATCCCCTGAACACATGGCTCTGCCACATCAGATGCTGCGTGTGCGGAAACAGACGTGCCAAGTCCTGCCTCGTTGGAAAAAACACCTCTCCTGAAGCCCATCGACACAGCCTGCTTTATTATATATCCGTTTATCCCACCGCATAGTGCGTCTATCCCGAATGCGCCCTCAAATATCGCACCTGCCACTGAAGGAAGCCTTGTAAAA
>JAFSHE010000151.1 GCA_017440445.1 Oscillospiraceae bacterium
ACTATATTTATACACACATTGATAAATAAGTGTAAGGAGCAAGTTATGAGCAGCATTATATGCAGTAAAAATTTCAGAGATCTTTTTGAAAATATTGATGTCGCAGGACTTTCTGTTGAGGCACTTTCAAAGGCTGTCTGTTCGCATATTAATGAGGTTGCGTCAGATATCCATCTTGGAAAAATGATATGCAGGCTGGACATCCCGCCCTCTCCTTACAACACAAGCGGAAGCAAGATTGAAACAGAGCTTTACAGCTCCGCTTCAGGCGCAGTCGAAGCACCTGTCGTTACCCGGTTTTCATCGGGAGATAATGGGAGGACTGTTTTTGTTTCATATCCCGAAAAGGATCACATCTGGAACGATGGAGAAACGCAGGAGATAAGATTTCTGCATAAAAGCATTGCACTTCTGTACGACAGAGCCAACCTTCACAATATAGTAAAGACCTCGCTTTCTGTTGATGCACTTACAAAGCTTCCTAACGCCTCAGGCTTTATTGCTATCGGAAAACGTCTGTTCAGCCAGGGTATACTGCACGAGTATACAGCCATGTATCTGAACATCAAGAATTTCAGGAATTTCAACGCCCAGTTGGGACGCAGGCACAGTGACAAAGCTATTATCGCTTTTGCAACGGCTCTGCGCGCAAGACTTAATAAGGAAGAATTTGTTGCACGCCTTGGCGGAGATAATTTCACCATCCTCGTGAAAAAAGAGAACAGCAGTTCAATACTTGATTTCCTTTCTCATGCATTGATAGAGCTTGAGCTTGAAAGCACAAGTATCCATTTCGTGCTTTCTTCACGTGTGGGAGTTTATAACATCGCACAGGGCGATGATATGGATCATGTTATGATCTGCATTTCAACGGCTATAAACACCGTCCGTCGTAGTAATACAACTGATGTGGTGATGTTCACCACGGATATTTTAGACAAAATAGAGCGTGAGCGAAAACTTACCGCATTATTTTCAGGGGCGCTTGAAAACCGTGAGTTTGTGACCTTCTATCAGCCTAAGGTGGAGCTTACGGACGGCAGCCTGTGCGGAGGCGAGGCGTTAGTACGTTGGCGTCGTGAGGATAAATTTATATCTCCCGGAGAGTTTATTCCCGTGTTTGAGCGGGACGGTAATATATGCGTACTTGACTTCTATATGCTGGACAACGTCTGTCGTGATATCAGAAAATGGACAGATATGGGGCTTATGCCTGTAACAATTTCGGTCAACTTCTCCAAGACACATTTACACGACCCCGACACCGCCGACAAGATAATCAGTATCATAAAGAAATATGACATAGATCCACGTTATATCGAAATCGAAATGACAGAGATGTCAGATTACAACGATTACAATGCATTCAAGGCGTTTGTTTCCAAGCTGAAGGAAAACGATGTTATCACATCCATTGATGACTTTGGAACGGGATACTCCTCGCTTAATCTGCTTACGGATTTTATGTTCGACGTGGTGAAGCTGGACAAATCCTTCCTGGACAACATCACACGCAGTGCGAGCAAGACAGATGAAATAGTTGTCCGTAACATCGTAAGCATGATAAAGGAGCTTGGCATGCAAACTATTGCCGAGGGTGTTGAAACGATCGAACAGGCGCATCTGCTGAAGGACATAGGTTGTACCATGGTGCAGGGTTATCTTTTCGACAGACCGTTGTGCGTTGAAGACTTTGTGGAAAGATTAAGGGTAGCGAAATACGAGATAAAAGTAGATTGATTTCTGAATACAAAATGAAAACCTGTCAGGGCTGGTACCTGACAGGTTTTTTGTTGATAAAAATTATTTAAAAACAGGTTTTAAGCTTTATAGAAGTATTACTCTTACACAAAACTCCCCGCACAAATTGGTGTATATTGAAATAGAAGTATTCACAAACATTTTATAAAACTTAATACAGCGGATTATATAAAAGCGAACAGGCGTAAAAAAATATACGCCTGTTTTCTTTTGCGCTTTTAAAGCAACTTGTGTTTTAAAGTCCGATATGCAACATTCATATTCTTAAAAAATCGAAATAGCAAGTATATTTTTTTTAACATCAAAATAGTTGAATATGCATAAACGAAAGATAACCATTGTTTTAGCAGAACTTACAGACGATGTGTTTTCAGCATCTTTGTGCAAAGCTGCATCTTCCGTCGTGTTGGTACATCCATTACACCTGCTTATAGAAAAAACTCCCCGAACGAGTGATTTTTTATCTACTTTTATTGACAGATACAAACAGCGAAAAAAATCGTTTTGTATAATATCGCTATTACGATAATTTGGTTTTGGGGCAGGAGATTAATATGAAACGAAAAATATACGATCAGCAGACCCATCTCCTTTACATCTGTTCCACAGAAAAACTGCGTCGATCTTCAGGTCATCTATCTGCAGTTCCTTAAAAAAGTTCAAAGACGAATATACTGCAAAACAATTAGGTGTTTTTAACAAAAAAACAGAGCTTGTTTTGACATGCTGTTGGTTCTGTATGTGATAATGGCTTAACAGTACGTTTTGTAGTGAATTACTTGTTTTTGACATCAGCTTTGGTACGCTTGACGAAAAATTATCAATATGTTAAAATTTCATTAAGATAACAAGGTAGCACGCTAAAATCAAACGTTATCCGGAATATGAAATAGTGAAGGGAGAAGGTCATGTCGAAAATAGGAACAAATCTGCTTGTAATAATTCTGGTCACAGTTGTTGCGGTGGTTGCGATGGTAATAATGCTTGCTGCGCAGTCGCTGATAAGCCTCAGTAACAACATCCTTGACGAGCAGGCAGTGTCTTATGTATCAATTATGCAGAGTGATTACGGAGAGCTTGATGTAGAGGCAGACTATCTTTTTAACATAATCGGAGAGGATGCTCAGCTTCAGACAGCGCTCAGTGGCGGCAGCGCAGACGGTGTTAAAAAAGTGTATGACAGCTATGCTTCTGACGAAAGCTCTTTCGGTGCTTTTTACGGAGTGGATGGTTCGGTGATATGGAAAACTGAAAATTGCCCTGAAGGCATCACACCGTCAAACGTTGCGAATGGTCTTAGCGCTGATGCGGATCGCATGTACTATTGTTATGCACAGGAGTATAGTGGCGTAGGCTCATATCTGATAGGCTATGACCTTAAGGCATACGAATATCTTGATCCCATCAGAGAGAAAACAGGCGGCCATTTTACAGTGTTCAAGGGCGATGTCAGATATGCTACTACCATCACAGATGATACAGGCGCCCGCTTTGAGGGAACAAATATGGATCCGGCTATTGCGGAGCAGGTGCTGACTGATGGCAAGCGATACAGCGGTGAGGCTGTCATAAATGAAGTTACATATAACGTATGCTATGAGCCGTTGATCGATGTGAACGGTAATATTATCGGTGCCTATTTCGGTGGATATGATACGACGGCGGTAAAGGGCATACTTTCTGACAAGGTCATCATGATGATCGCAGCGGGCGGAGCTGCAGGTGTGATAGCATGCATTATTGCTTCGCTGTTGTGCTTCTTTGTTATAAAGAAAAAGATACTTACACCTGTAAAGCAGATAGGAATAATGACAGAGGAGATAGCCAACGGAAACTTTGGCTACAAAGCAGCGAATGTTCATCATACAAAGGACGAGGTCGGTCAGCTGCTTACATCTGTGGATAACATGAAAGAGAGCCTTTCCGTATACGTAAGCGATATTTCAAATGTGATGCAGGCTATGGCGGATGGTGATTTCACTGTTCACCCCGAGGTGGAATATGTGGGCGATTTTGTCGAGCTGAGTAATGCAGCGGAGCATATAAGTGAACAGATGCGCAGGATGATCGACAGTACCTACCGCACTTCGGATAATGTGTATAATGGATCGAGCCAGTCTGCTGAAGGCTCCAACGCACTTGCGGATGGCGCAACAAGACAGGCAGCTGCGATAGAACAGCTTTCCTCTACCCTTAATGATATCTCTGAAAAGGTTCGTGATACCGCAGACAATGCGAGAAATGCACGTACGCTTGCTGATAACGCTTCGGATGTTCTGTCACAGCAGCATGAGTACATGGATCAGATGGTGGATTCCATGACGAGGATCGCTGATACATCAGCAAAGATAGAGGTCATCGTAAAGACTATCAATGATATAGCTTTCCAGACCAATATACTTGCGCTCAATGCGGCGATAGAGTCTGCAAGGGCAGGCGAGGCAGGCAAGGGTTTTGCGGTGGTCGCTGACGAGGTAAGAAATCTTGCGGCAATATCTGCGGAGTCTGTCAACGATACAGTTGCACTAATTAATGCAGCCACGGAGGCAGTTGCTGAGGGCAGACAGATTGCAGATAAGAACGCGGACTCCCTTAATCAGGTGGTGGAGATATTCGGTGAAACAAAGTAGATGGTGGATGATATTTCTGCGGCTGCTGACAGTCAGTCCGCAGCTATCGGACAGATAACAGACGGACTTGGCGACATTTCGGATGTTGTACAGCACAACAGCGCTGCGGCACAGGAGATAGCAGCCTCCTGTCAGGAGCTTAATGCGCAGGCAGTTGAGCTTAAGGAAGAAGTTAAGCAGTTCCGTATCTGATATCGGAGATGAATATGTATGGCGGCTTCTGATGATCTCATCAGAGGCCGTTTTTTCGTATAGGGAGTGGTTTTTCAGAATGTGATAAAGATATTTAAGGCATGTTCTTGAAAAAGTTCATGCTATATGATATACTTATTTCAGAGTTTAAAAAATCCATTCGGAAGGAGAATTATTAAATGGAAGATAATCACGATAAGAATAACGATACTGTCGGCAGAGATACGGAAGTAGCTCCCGAAGCGTCCTCCGTACAAAAGCCGAAGCTGCCGAAATGGGTGATAGCTGTCCTCAGTGTTATGGGCGTTGCAATAGTAGGTCTTACGGTCGCACTGATAGTTACCAACTCAAACAACGCTGTTCCTGTTTCAAATGATAGCAGTATAGTTGAAGATAATTCATCAGCGTCCGTAACGGATACGTTGTCATCGGAAGTGGATAAGGAAAGTGTTCCGATAGAGGTAACAGATGCTGCATCGGGATCGGAGTCGCAGCCCAAGCCTCAGGAGCAACCATCTCAGCCGCAGGAGCAGCCGTCCGAGCCACAGGATAACACATCTCAGACGACCTCATCTGATGAGAATGAACAACCTGTCAGCACGACCGCTCAGAGCAGTTCGGTTTCGGAGCAGACAAAGCCTCAGGAGCAGACAAAGCCTGTCACCACGACCGCAAAGCCGTCCGCTCCCGAGCCTGTCGAGGCAGACATGCTGCTTGAATATTCCATCGACAATTCGTGGGAGAGTACGGGCGAGCTTATGTACGGCATACAGTTCGGTATCACCAATAACAGCGGAAGCGGCATAAGCGGCTGGGAGCTTGTTATGGAGATAGACGGATTAAGCTCCTGTCAGGGATGGAACGGTACATATACCACAAACGGAAATATTCTGACCATATCCAATGCCGAGTACAACGGTGATATAAGCAACGGCGGAACTATCGTAGTGGGATGCAATCTCGGCACTACAAAAAGCTTCCGTGTTAAAAGTGCGAAGGTGAATGGTATCTCCTGCGTGATAAAAGAGGGATATGTAAACCAGAACGATCAGAACAACCAGAATAACCAGAACGATCAGAATAACAACGGTCAGCAGAACAACAACGGCAATCAGAATAACAATCAGAATCCGAACACGCCCGCAGATATAAGCGAGCTGCTTCAGCGCTCCGAGGACGCTGTACAGGGTGACGACTGGCTGTTTACCGACGGAAACAGGATAGTTGACAAAAACGGCAAGCGGGTATGGCTGACAGGTGTGAACTGGTTTGGATATAATACAGGCACAAACACTTTCGACGGACTGTGGAACAGTCAGCTTGAGCCTTCTGTCAAGGCGATAGCAGACCACGGCTTCAATCTTATACGTGTTCCGATATCCGCAGAGCTTATCAATCAGTGGGCGGCGGGAGAGTATCCTAAGGCTAACTACAACAATGCTTATAATACCGCCCTCAATGACATGAACAGCCTTCAGATATTTGAGTATTTCCTGAAGCTTGCGGAGGAGAACGGCATAAAGGTAATGCCTGATATCCACAGTGCTGAAACCAATGCATCGGGTCATAATGTAAATCTGTGGTACACATCCAAGGTATCCGTGGAGGCCTTCTATTCCGCACTTGAATGGATGGCAGACAGGTACAAGAACAACGATACTATAATCGCATACGACCTGAAGAACGAGCCTCACGGCAAGCCCTACGAGGGTGACGCAGCGGCAATATGGAACGATTCCACCGACGCAAACAACTGGAAGCATGTAGCGGAGACCGCAGCGGCAAGGATACTCGCTAAAAATCCCAATGTGCTTATTCTTGTGGAGGGTACTGAGATATATCCCATCGACCTTGCAAGCAACTCTGATTACCATTCTACCAATGAAAAGGACTATTATTTCAACTGGTGGGGCGGAAACCTCAGGGCTGTCAAAGACTATCCCATCAATTTAGGCAAGTATCAGAACAAGCTTGTTTATTCTCCGCACGACTATGGACCTACTGTATACAAGCAGCCGTGGTTTGAGGGAAGCTATAATTTCGATACGCTCATGCGTGACTGCTGGTATGACAACTGGTTCTATATCCATGAGGGAAATACTGCGCCGCTGCTTATCGGTGAATGGGGCGGTTTCATGAGAGAGCCGAACCTTACATGGATGACATACATGCGTAAGCTTATCAAGGATAACAAGCTTAATCACACCTTCTGGTGCTTCAATGCGAACTCAGGAGATTCAGGCGGACTTGTGCTTGATGACTTCAAGACATGGGACGAGGAGAAGTACGCCTTTGTAAAGGAAGTGCTGTGGCAGGAAAACGGAAAGTTCGTAGGACTTGACCATGCCATCCCCCTTGGCGATAACGGAATTACGCTGTCT
>JAFSHE010000152.1 GCA_017440445.1 Oscillospiraceae bacterium
ATCACCTTGCCTATCACCTCAACAGTAAAGGAGGGGCGCAGCGAATATCCTCTTGAACGCTGTATATAAGCCACCTTACAGCCCGCCGCCTTTGCAGCGATAGCCTCATAATCGGGAGTGCCGTCGGGAAGCAGGTCAACCTGCTCGTACTTTATTCCGAAATCCTTAAGAGAGCCTATGCCCTCGCCGTTGATAACTCCCTGAATGGTATCATAAGGCTCGCCTGTGACAGAAAGCAGAGTATCTCCCATGCGCAGCACTCCGAAAAGCGCAGTTGTTATCGCATGAGTACCGTTCACGAAATTATGGCGCACAAGTGCGTCCTCCGTTCCGAGGATCCTCGCAAATACGCTGTCCAGCTTGTCCCTGCCGCTGTCACCGTAGCCGTAGCCGTTTGTTCCCTTAAGGTCGCTTTCTCCTATCCTGTTGTCGATAAATGCGCCAAGAACACGTCTGCCACTAAGCTCCGCACGGCGCTCGAACTCTGCAAACTGGGGCTTACAAAGCTCCATAGCCTGTCCTGCAAGCTCCTCCAGGGCGGGGTCAAACCTGAATATATCATTTAACTCGAAGCTGTTTTCCATTTATACCTCCGTGATACGGAGGCACTGCTCCGCATTTACATACATTATCTAAAATATTATACACTTTTTTTCATAATATGTCAACCGATTTCGGCAATAAGGAAGTCGGAGAGGAACTCAGAAAATCAGTAACCAAAAATCACCTGCCGCATACTATGTACTATGAAACGGAAGCTTCAGTGGGAAGCGGAGGTTTCGTAAGAATATTTTAAGGAGGACATCATTATGTCATGCTTCAACTTTGGTGGTAACAACTGCTGCTGGATCATCATCCTCATTCTCCTGTTCTGCTGCTGCGGTAACGGCGGAAGCTCCAACGCAAACAACGGCTGCGGCTGCGACAACAACTGCAACCCCTGCTGCTGATATCACACGTTCATAGCACAGCGCCCTCCCCTCATGGGGAGGGTCACTGCTTTCAGAAAGCTCATTACAGAACAGTTTGCTAAGTTGTCAGAAATTCCGTCAACCCGCAAAGCTGTACGGGCAATTACATACCTTTCCGACAAGCTCGCCTCTCATAAAAGGGAGAGTATTTGTATTAGAGGTAAAACTCCACAAATAAAGCCGCTTTTGGTAAAGAAACTATGTTACTCCCGCTGATTGACAACAGCCCTCTGCGGGAGTATAATTATTCTCGGCGCATATTCTGCGCTTTTTTATGGTATGTGTAAAAAATTCGGGACGACCCGATGAAAAGAAGGTAATTTAAGATGTTTAAAAAGTATGTTAGTGACCTTAAAGCAGAATTTAAGGGCTACAACGGAAAAACGCTGGCAAAGGACCTTATGGCGGGACTTACTGTTGCCGCAGTTGCGCTTCCTCTTGCGCTGGCATTCGGTGTAAGCTCGGGCGCTGACGCTGCCGCAGGCATGATAACCGCAATTGTTGCGGGTATCGTTATCGCTATACTCGGCGGCGCTTCCTATCAGATATCAGGCCCTACGGGCGCTATGGCGGCTATCCTGCTGTCCGTTTCGGCACAGTACGGTATCCCAGGTGTGCTTACAGCAGGCTTTCTGTCGGGTCTTATCCTGATAATCGCTGCGCTGTGCAAGGTGGGTAAGCTTGTAAGCTATCTCCCTGCGCCTGTTATCACAGGCTTTACCTCGGGTATCGCCATCATCATCGCTCTTGGTCAGATAGATAACTTCTTCGGCACTAAGTCCGTAGGAGAAAACGCTATCGCAAAGATCGTTTCCTACTTCACAGGAGAGGGCAGCTTCTCCGTAAACTGGTGGGCTGTTATGTTCGGTGCGATGGTAATGCTCATCATGATAGTATATCCTAAGAAATGGAACGGTGTTGTACCCTCCTCCCTCGTGGGAATAATCGTCGCTCTCGTTGTGAACATGATATTCTTCCCCGAGCCTGTGGTCGCTGAAGTAGGAAACATCCCCCGCAGCCTTGTTACCGAGCAGAGTATCATCGTAAACGGCTTTGACTTCTCCAATATCACTGCGCTTATCGTACCCGCTTTCTCAGTTGCCGCTCTCGGAATGATAGAGAGCCTGCTGTGCGGCGCCTCCGCAGGCAAGATGAAGGGCGAGCGCCTTGACGCACAGCGTGAGCTTATCGCACAGGGCGTCGGAAACATGGTGATACCGCTTCTCGGCGGCGTTCCCGCAACCGCAGCCATCGCACGTACCTCGGTGGCTATCAAGTCGGGCGGTCAGACAAGGCTTGTAAGCGTGTTCCACTCTGTTGTGCTTATCCTCTCCATGTTCCTGCTTGGCGGCGTTATGAGCCGTATCCCGCTCTCTGCGCTTGCGGGCGTGCTGATGGTAACAGCCTTCCGCATGAACGAATGGGAATCCATAAAGAGCATATTCAAAAAGAAGTTCAAGTCCTCCATCTCCCAGTATCTGCTTACGATGCTTGCGACAGTGGTATTCGACCTTACTATTGCGATCGTTATCGGTGTGGTTGCGGCTATGCTGCTGTTCGTTGTAAAGAGCTGCGAGCTGAACGTAGTCACAAGCGATGTTGACGAGAGCCGCCTCAAGGGCAAGGTAGCGTCGCACCATCACGAGGAATTCAAGGTAGTATACCTTTCGGGACCGCTGTTCTTCGGTACACAGGAGAAGCTTATCTCCGCCCTGTCTGAGCTGACAGATGCAAGCCAGATAATCCTCTCCATGAGAGGTGTGCCTACTGCGGATGATATCTCCCTCGGAGAGCTTGAGGAGCTGTACAGACAGTTCCTTGAAAACGGAACGCAGATATCCTTCTGCGGAGTGCAGCAGGCGGTGTCCGAGATGATGGACAGAGCAGGCTTCAGGGAGCGCATAGGCGAGCAGCACTTCTACTGGGATGCAGTAGCTGCCATCAAGGCGCTTGAAAGCAAGCAGACAGAGGTCTGAGCATAAATACATACGACCCGTACACATGCTGTACGGGTCTTTTTTACATGCTTCGTATTCACTAAAACAGAGAAAACGCATAAAATGCAGTAAGGGATATGCTATCCCGTTAATATATGGATAAGGAGCACTGTAAAATGGACAGCTTTACGATAAATATGAAAAACCAGACCGCTGCGCTTAAGGCAAGGGCGCTGCTGATGCGCAGAGGTATACGCTCCGTGATGGAGCGCACTCACGGAAAAAACGGATGCAGCTTCAGGCTGCGTGTATTCGGAAAGAGGACAGAGGTTTGCGCCCTGCTTTCCGCAGCAGGTATCCCCTGTGATATACCTCGATAACGCCGCAACATCCTACCCGAAGCCACAGGGGGTATATAGAGCATGGACAGAGGCCATCCGCACTTACGGAGCAAACCCCGGGCGCGGTGGCTATGATTTTTCGGCAGCCACCTCACAGGCTGTGTACGACAGCAGAGCAGCCTGCGCTGAGCTTTTCGGCGCTGAGCCTGAAAACACCGTTTTCACGCTTAACTGCACACACTCGCTGAATTATGCGATAAAGGGTCTTGCCCGCCGCAAGGTACACTTCGTGATAAGCGACCTTGAGCATAACGCAGTGCTTCGGCCTGTGCATTCCTGCGCTGCGCAGAATGGGGGAAGTTACAGCATCTTCGAGACCGCAGAGGAGGACGAGGTGACCATCTCACGGGCGGAGCGTGCGATACGTCCCGAAACTGCCGCCATGATATGCACCGCCGCAAGCAACGTGACAGGCAGGCGGCTGCCGCTGAAGGCTCTTGCGGAGATATGCCGCAGGAAAAAGATTTGCTTCATCGTGGATGCGGCACAGGGCGCAGGCACGCTGCCCCTGTATCTGCGGGACGGGATAAACATCCTCTGCGCTGCGGGACACAAGGGCCTGTACGGTCCGATGGGTACAGGTCTGCTGCTGACAGACGGGAGCTTCCCGCTTAAGACACTTATTGAGGGCGGCACGGGCAGCGCCTCGGAAAGCCCTATTCAGCCCGGGTATACTCCCGACCGCTTTGAAAGCGGCACGATAAATACCGCTGGAGTGATAGCACTCGGTGCGGGAGTGACGTTTGTAAAGGAAAAAACGCCTGCTGCGATACTAAACCACGAGCTTAAGCTGTGCAAAAGCTTCTGCGACGGCGCACGGACACTTCCCCGTGTGACGCTGTATAACGACATCACAGGGGAAAATATGGGACATTATGCTCCCGTGGTATCCTTCGGGATAGAGGGCAGAAATGCCTCGGAGGTTTCGGCTGCTCTTGGCAGGAGGGGCTTCTGTCTGCGTGGCGGGCTGCATTGCGCTCCCCTCGCACACAGAAAGCTCGGGACGCTTGAAAGCGGCACGGTGAGGTTTTCTCCCTCTGCTTTCACCACACCGCAGGAGGTTGACATGCTGCTCCACGCACTTAAACACGAGATACGCAGCTGAATACAACGATGCGGCACAGGAATTCCACTGCTGATGGAAAGCTGTGCCGCATCCTTTTATGTACCGAAAAACATCATCACCGTTACTCCGCAGACGAGCCATGCGGTAAGGTCGGCGCACAGCGCAGCGGGTACTGCGTATCTTGTTTTTCTGACCTTGACTGCCGAGAAATACACTGCGATAGTATAGAATGTGGTTTCAGATGCGCCGATAAGTACGCTTGCTACCCTCTCCGCAAAACTGTCTGCGCCGTTTGCAGCCGCTATCTCGTTATACACTGCCATCGCACCGCTGCCCGAAAACGGGCGCAGCAGCACCATCGGCAGACATTCCTCGGGGAAGCATACCGCATCGCACAGCGGCGACAGCAGCGATGTAACCGCCTCCACTGCGCCGCTCGCCTGAAGAAGTCCGATAAACACTATCAGCAGCACCAGCGCAGGAAGAATATCTGCGCAGGTCTTGAGCCCCTCTGCTGCGCCCTCGCAGAATATCGAAAACACATCCACCTTCCGCAGAAGTCCCACAAACAGTATGACCGCCACTATACACGGCACGATGATATCAGTGAATTCCATGCGTCGTCCGACCTCCCGAGAGAAATCCCATCAGCTTCGCTGCACACACCGTTATCGCCGCTGAATACAGCGAAACTATCCACACACAGGGAAGTATCTCCATCGGCTGAGCTGCCCCGAATGCGGCTCTCAGTGCCGCCGCTGTCGTGGGTATCACCTGAAGACTTGCTGTATTCA
>JAFSHE010000153.1 GCA_017440445.1 Oscillospiraceae bacterium
ATTGCTTTATATTGTTACCGATAGTGATCTCCATCCGGATACCTCCTTTATTTGTCGAAGATTCGTTGTATTAAGTATAGCGCATATCTGTTCTGATATCAACATCACGTTTGTTGAGAAAAAATCAACCGAAAAGTGAAAAGCCCGAGTAGTTCTCGGGCTTCAACTTGTCGAAAAACCTAATTTTGCCCGCAAAGCGGGCATTTGAAATGTTTTTTGGTGTGGCTCTGCCACACCAAAAAACACTTCTATCCGCACAACTGTGCGAACTGACGGCGCAGACGTCAGTGAGTGCGGGCTGTGCGGATGCTTCGGTGGAAAAGTCCTTTAGGACTTTTTCGACGGTCTCAAGCCCGAGTATTTCTCGGGCTTTTGCTTATACATATCTTATAACTTCCGTTTTCTCGCCGTCCTCGATGTAGATACGTGGAACTCTCGTGCCGATTGCGCACAGAAGCTCGTAGCCGATCGTTCCGATAAGCTCTGCGGCACGTTCCACCGAGTTTCCGCCTGATATCTCGTTGGAGTAGACGGTCACAACATCACCTATCTTGACATCGGGAATATCCGTAACGTCGATGAGTGTCTGGTCCATGCATATCCTGCCGCATACGGGAGCAGGTCTGCCGTTTACCGTACAGCTCCACTGACCCGAAAGCCGTCTGTTGAAGCCGTCTGCATAGCCGCAGGCGATAAGTGCAAGGGTGGTATCCCGCTGTGCGATATAGGTGCGTCCGTAGCTGACAGTTGTGCCTGCCTTGATGGTCTTTAGCTGGCTGACAACCGTTTTCAGGCTGAAAATGGGTCGTATTCCCTCAGGAGCGGGAACATCCGGGTCAGGCTTATGACCGTACATCACGATACCTGCACGGACGAAATCTCCGTCAAGATCGCTGTGAAGCAGGATACCTCCGCTGTTCTGGGAGTGCATCTTAAGACCACGTGTGCGGCATATCTCCGCAAGAGCGGTGTGCTGCCTCTGAGTGAAAACATCGTCCCCTGCGAGGATGCTGTCAGCGACAGCAAAATGAGTATAACCAGCCTTGCAGGAAAGCCCGGGCAGGGAGAGTATGTAGTCTGCCTCCATCTCGGAGGTTATGCCGACCCTGCTCATTCCCGTATCGAATTTGATGTGTACGGGAACCTTTACGCCACGTCTTACTGCCTCGTCTGAAAGCTGCTCGGCATATTCTGTAGTTCCCACGGTGAACAGGTAGTTTTTGTCGAGATTTTCAAATATCAGCGGGATGTCACAATATCCGAAGATAAGGATATCTCCCTCTATTCCTGCGGCTGAAAGCCCCTGAGCCTCCCACAGGTTTGAAACTGCGAAGTGCTTAATTCCGCAGCGGTTGAGTGCAGCAGCACAGTGAGCGTCGCCATGTCCGTAAGCATTGGCCTTTACTACTGCGATTATCTCCTTGTCGCCCGAAAGCTTCCGTATAGCGGAAATGTTGTCCTTGAGAACATCAAGGTCTATCTCAGCCCATGTTCTCCAGTAAAAATTGTTCATTATATTACCTCAATATTATTGAAATTTCCGAGTAAATGTGGTATACTTAATTTGTATAGCGGTCTATGCGGATTTATTCGGAATATCTTAATTATACACATACAAATATATTATATTACGAATTCTTTCAAATTTCAATAGCTAAATCAAATTTCTTTTGCTGCAATATTTCGGCGGCAGGAATTAACGGACAAAGAAAGGCAGAATAACAATGGCAGTACGTAGAAGAAGTAACTGGTATATCTATTTTATCGCATTCGGGGTAGCGCTTGCTTTCGCAATAGGAGTTATCTTCACATTCAGCTGGTATCTTTTCCCCGAGGAAAAGGACAGACCTACGGGACTTACCTCGACAGGCGAGCTTGCAGATAATTTCAAGCCCGATGCAAGTCATAATTTCAATCTGCTTACGATGCTTGCTGATGGCGAGCATGACAGCCCCGACCTGTTTATCATGGTGTCGTTTAACGCTGTGGAGAACAGACTGGTGCTTATTCCGCTGCATAATGGGATAAGCATGGGCAACACGGGCAGAACTCTCCCTAATGTATATGCTGCACAGGGCGGTAAGGGTGCGATAGCTGCCGTCAGGGATGTGACGGGAGTAGCCTGTGACGCATACTGGTGCATCGGCAGGGAAGCGTTTATCCGTATGATGTCAGCCTGCGGAAACGTTGAGTATAACGTTCCCAAGACCCTTGTCGTGAATGACGGCACGGTAATGGACACATTCAATACAGGCGAGCAGATGTTCAGTGCGGAGTCTGCGTTCAGATACATCTATCTTGCGGATTTCGGCGAGGGCGAGGAGTATCGCTTCAATATGGTATGCGACCTGCTGTGCAGCCTTATCAATCAGAATATCTACAATATTGACGCAAGCCTGCTTGATACAGTGTTCAATATCGTATCCACGACATCCGATACAGATATCACAGGCGGACTTTTTGATACAAGAAAAGCAGCTCTGCTGAATACAGCAACCTACGGCTCGTCACCTGCGGAGTATTATGTTCCCTACGGTGAGGTAGGCGGCGACGGCAGCTTTACCATCGCAGAGAATTCGCTGATATCCATTTCCCAGAAATGCGGAACAGACTGATATAAGGAGAATAAAAATGGACGAGAAGATAACACGACTTTTTGAGGCACTTAAAAGAAACAAGATGCAGCCCCATTACGCTGAAAACAGGGAGCAGCTCCACGATATCGTGCGCTCTCTTATCAGTGAGGACAAGCTGATAACGTCGGGCGGCTCCATGACGCTTAAGGAGAGCGGAGTTACCGAGCTTCTTATGAACGAGTACAAGGGCATCTACCTTGACCGCTCCGAGGGAAAGACCCCCGAGGAGATAGGGGATATCTACCGCAAGGCATTCGTGTCCGATACATTCTTTTCAAGCACAAATGCCATCACAGAGGATGGCGAGCTTTACAACGTTGACGGCAACGGCAACCGTGTTTCGGCTATGATATTCGGTCCGAAGCAGGTGATTATCGTTGCGGGCGTCAATAAGATAGTAAAGGATATGGATGAGGCAGTCCGCAGAGTGGAGCTTGTCGCAGCGCCTAAGAACACTGTCCGTCTTTCCTGTGAAACTCCCTGTGCAAAGACAGGTGAGTGCGCTCACTGCCACAGCGATTCAAGGATATGCTGCTCCTACGTGCGCCTTGGTCAGCAGAGAGTACCTGACAGAATAAAGGTCATCATTGTAAACGAGAATTTAGGATATTAAGAAAGGAATAAAAACAATGTCTATTTTAAAGCTTACAGCCCCCTGTAAGGATTATCTCTGGGGTGGAAACAGACTCCGTGAGGAGTACGGAAAGGTAATGAACTCCGATAAGATAGCCGAAAGCTGGGAGCTTTCCTGTCACAAGGACGGACAGAGCGTTATCGCAGCAGGCGAGTATCAGGGCAAGACTCTGACGGAGTATATCGACGTTAAGGGCAAGGCTGTTCTCGGTACAAACTGCGAGCGCTTTGAGTATTTCCCCATCCTCATCAAGCTTATCGACGCTAAGGATAATCTTTCTGTACAGGTTCACCCCGAGAATGATTATGCTCTCCGTGTCGAGGGCGAGTACGGCAAGACCGAGATGTGGTACATAGTTGACTGTGAGGAGGGCGCGGAGCTTCTCTACGGCTTCAAGCACGAGATAACGAGCGAGGAGTTTGCCGAGCGCATCAGGAACAACACGCTTCTTGAAGTTACAAACAACGTACCC
>JAFSHE010000154.1 GCA_017440445.1 Oscillospiraceae bacterium
AAGGACGAGTCCTCTACTACTGAGAGCGAGTCTGAGTCATCCGATACCGAAAGCGGTTCTGAGTCCACCGAAACCTCTGAGGAAACCTCTGACGAGGCAGATACAGACTCCTCCGCAGATGCTACGGAAGCTTAAAAAACGATAAATTAAAAAGAGGCAGCGCTGCTGCTTCTTTTTTTATAAATAATTCCGACAATATAGCTCCAAAATTCGTTATATCTATGAGAACACCAAAAAGGATGTGACAGTATGACCGAGCATGAGTTTTCCGAATTTTACAAACGGAACTACATGACCGTATACAGGCTATGCTTTATCTACATGAAAGACCACGCAGAGGCGGAGGACTGCACCGAGGACACCTTCGTAAAGGTGCTGACAGGCAGCTACGTCTTTCAGAATGAACGCCATGAAAAGGCATGGCTATCCACAGTTGCCGCTAATCTGTGCAAGGACAGGCTGAAAAACTGGTGGCACAGCAGGACTGATTCCATAGATGACTACGAGCATCTTCCCGCACAGAGCGAGGAGGACAGCGGACTTCTCTCCGAGGTGATGAAGCTGCCTGATAAGCTGAAAGAGGTGGTTTTCCTCTACTATTACATAGGCTATCAGACAGATGAGATAGCCGCACTGCTGAAGCGACCCGCCTCCACAGTGCGAAATCAGCTGAGAGACGCCCGAAAACGGCTCAGAAAAATTCTGGGAGGTGAGCTGTAATGGATAAACGTATATTAAACGAAATAGAGCAGATAGCTCCCCGCAACGGTGCAGAGGAGAGAATGTTTGATCATATCCTGCAAAAGGCAGAAAATTCCGAGCTTGTAAAAGAGCTTAACAAGCCCGAGAGAAAATTCCCGTGGAAGATCGTGACTACTGTTGCAGCATGTCTTGCTGTGGTAGCGGGAATAGCGGTTGCAGTGAATACCTTTTCGCAGAAGCTGCCTGTGCAGTCGTCCTCGCCCGCGGAGATAAAGGCTGTAATGATAACCACCGACCCCGTGGGAAACGAGTTCAAAAGCCTTGATAACGGAGAAAGCTGGACTGTTAACGGTGAGCCGACCGATGAAAAGCCTGATATCTACCTCACCGCCGCATCCATAGAGCCGTATATGTACACTGAAACTCCTGAGGTATGTCTCCATAACAACACAGACAAAAAGCTTACTCCGAGAATGCTGTGGAGGCTTGAGATATTCTCTGACGGGGCATGGCAGAAGCCCGAATATCTTCACGAGATGCAGACGTCCATCGGCTATACTGTCCATGCGGGAGATACGCTCACCCATGCCATACCGCTTTACAGCCTTGTACCCAAGGCAGGAAGATACCGCTGCTATCTCCCTGAAACAGATACAGACGGCTATACCTGCATGATGGAGTTTTACCTCAACGTTAACTCCGAAACAGCGGTTATGAGGTCAACAGACCCAGATGGCAAGGAATACATCAGCTACGACAACGGCGAAACATGGCTGTGCGATGGTAAGCTGTCCGACGCCGCTCCGCAGGTACACTTCACCACAGGATCGCTGAAGCCGATAGAGTTTACGGACAGGACAGGAATTCAGCTTGTAAACCACGGTGATGACATCGGTATCGGTATCGACTACAAGGTACAGATACTGTCCGATGGTGAATGGGAAGCCCCCGAGCTGCTTGACCCCGATGCAATATACCTTGTTCATGATATCGGATATATTCTGCAAAAGGACAATCCTTTCTCTATTGCTGATAACCCGCTTACAAGATACGTCCCCTGTGCGGGACGATACAGGGTGATAAAGGAGCTGCACAACGGCTTCACCTGTACAGCGGAGTTCACTGTCTATACCGAGTCCAGAACAACGGTACTCACCACCACCGACCCCGACGGAAAGGAATACAAAAGCTACGACAACGGTCTGACATGGTATGTAAACGGCTGGAAATACATCAAGGAAAACACCGTCGCAAAACCGCCCGTGTACCTTACGCTTCCGAATAACATGCCACTCAGGAGCGATACAAAAGCTCTTGCGACCGTACACTGCTCCGATAATAATGATTACACCGCAAGTAGCTGGGACTTTCATCAGAAAATAAACGCAGAATGGGCTGAACCTCAGTACAGTGACCCCGATTTTGAAAAAAAGGGGTACATATCGTTACAATCGACAGCGGTTATATCCAAAGATCTCGCTGTAAGCAATTTTATCCCTCTTGAAAGGTGCGTTCCATCTGACGATAAGTATATGTACACCGTTGAAATAAACGACAGCTCGGGTGGAAAATATACCTGCACCGCAGAGTTTTACACAGACAGGATGACGGAGTTCCCCGCTCCCGACGAAAACGCACCGACAATAACCACCACGCTTGCGGACGGAACAGTGTACAGCACCTGTGATAACGGGCTTAGCTGGACTAAAAACGGCTCGCTTACCAATGAAAGCCCCGATGTATTCTTCACAACACCGATAAACGGGGTCATTACAGAAGAAAGCCACGCTCCTATCTCGCTGCACAATTTCAGCGGCTCTGCTCTGTCGCTTTCGGGCGCAGGTGTAAAGATACAGAGTGACAACGGTTGGACAGAACCTCTTATCGGCGTGACGCCAGAATATCTATCCTATCCCGTAAACGACGACAGGATACTTTCCAGCAGAGCAGCAAACCATCTCTGTGCCGAATATCCCTCATACAAGCCCTATATGAAGGGAACCTATCAGATCTCCGTAACAGCAACTAAACCAGACTCACCCGAGGAAAGGTTCATGTGTACGATAGAGTACAAGGCAGCGCTGTCCGAGGGGACTGAAAAAGCAGCCGTGTTGTATATCACAAAGCCTACGCAAAACGAGTTTATCAGCACAAACGGCGGCGCATCCTGGACAGTAGGCGGTAAGACCGCTATTAACGGCAATCCCCCGCTGTATATCACCGCAGATATAAGAGAGGCTATAACCGATTTCAGCAAGGAGCCGCTTGTTACCCTGTATAACGATACACAGCAGTCTGTCAGCATAACAAGCACGGAGCTGCAGGTGTACTCCTTCGGTGAATGGATAACACCCGAGGCAGCGTCCGACAGTGCCGCTGAAAAGCTTAAGCAGCAATTAAACAAAAGCATAGCTGCGGGAGATAACAATGCGCTGTTTATCCCCATCTCAGCCTGCAAGCCTGTTGAGGGTAAGTTCAGATACAGGATATTGACCTCTGACGAGCATATCTGTGATGTGTATTTCTATACGGAGCATACCGAAAAGGGCGATACGTTCACCGAGGTAGCGCCGCCCACGCTTAACATCAGGGCGCAGATATCCACGGATGATATCAAGAACGAGCTTGGCTACGTTACTCCCGTAGATATTACCACGCTTGAATACTATGACAGCGCAGTGGAATATGTTCACCACATAAATGACGAGGATTTCATTAAACAATATGAGGAACAGAACTACACATACATTAACCTTTACTATGAATTTATCGGTACAGACAAGGCAGACTGGATAGTTTCGGCATCCTGGAACCTGTGCCTTGATATTCTGACCCCCGACCCTGCGTATTACTCAAGGCTGTTTTATGTAAAGGACGGCAGGATAACCGAGGATATCCTTACAGCCAAAGGAGAGATAGGCCCGCTTTATGTTATTGATGATAAGATGTACTTCCATGTAAACAGCAAGGGCGAGGAAAGCAGACTGTATTGCATTGAACCCGGAGAGGATATGTATGACAAGCTTGAACTGATAGACTCGGGCGAGAAGATAACCATACTCGGCTCAAGCGCCACAGAAAAATACATACGCTACGCAAAGGGAACTGACCATATTCTGGATGTGGACAGCGGTGATATCTTCGACACGGGCTACACCTCTCCCGAGGGATATACGGAGTATGGTGCGTTAATTCATGATGGCATCTTCTACTATCCGTTTGACGAAACCAAGAAATATCTTGCAAAGGCGCTGAACATAACCACAGGCGAGGTAGAGGACTGCGAGAAAACTCTCCCCGAGCTGCACGAAGAGTATGTCTACAATGAAAAGCCGCTTATCGTCGGTGGGTATACGATAGATGATATCATAAATCCCACTGACGGAAGGTCAGTAACAGGACTATCGATAACCAACAACGAAACAGGCGAGGAAAAACGATATCCCTTTGAAAAGGACCTCGTGAAGATAGGCGCTATCGGTGACAGGATGTATTACTCCACAAGCGGAAGTATAATGGAGCTTGACCCCGCAAAGGGCGAAATTGCCTTTATCCCATTGGAGCATGCGATGCCCAGCGGCTGGCGCATTAATGGAGATACGTTATTCCTGTACTCAGACATCGACCGAGATGTACGATATGCGTACAGTATCGACCGATAAGCAATACACAACAAAGACCGACAACCAAAAACGTTGCCGGTCTTGTTTTATTCAAAACAACTGTCTGATATTGTTTGATTATCAATAGATATCAAGCTCAGATGCGCCATCACGCAGGAATACAGGGATAACATCCATGGGTGCAGGTACTGTGACCGTCTGTCCGCCCTCGTAGGACACCTTTGTGTTTGCGTCTGTCCACTTTGCTCCTGCGGGGAGATATACGGTGCGCTCCCTTGCGCCCTCCTCCATGACAGGCGCTACAAGGATATCAGGACCGAACATGTACTCGTCCTCGGTGGTCCATGCTGTCTTATCCTCGCTGAAATCAAAGAACAGCGGGCGCATTACGGGAAGTCCCGTTTCGGTACACTCGTCCATCACCCTACGGATATAGGGGCGAAGCTTTTCTCTTATAAACAGGAACTTCTTAAGTATCTCGTAGTTGTCCTCGCCGAAGCTCCACACCTCGTTATCCTGTCCCGAGGTAAGCTGGCGCACTCCGTCGATGAACTCCTGCTCACGCTCGTACCAGGGACTTCTCTCGCCGTGCATACGGAATACAGGGCAGAATGCTCCCCACTGGAACCAACGCACAAGCAGCTCTCTGAACCTTTCATCCGAGATATCTCCGCCAAGGAAACCGCCTATATCAGATGTCCACCACGGAATACCCGCAACAGACATATTAAGTCCCGCCTGAAGCTGCTCTCTCATGGCACGGAATGAGGAATGTATATCTCCTGACCATGTGAGAACTCCGTATTTCTGACTTCCTGCCCATGCGCAGCGCACAAGGCTGAGCACCTCGCTCTCGCCCTCCTGCTTAAGTCCGTCATAGAAGCCCTTTGCGTACATCAGAGGA
>JAFSHE010000155.1 GCA_017440445.1 Oscillospiraceae bacterium
CCCCGCACACTGAGAAATGTTCCCGTGCCCTACGAAAAGGCAAAGCTCATGAGGGCTTCGTCCTACTTCCTCGGCACGCTTCTCGGCCGCTTCCACGAGGCGCATGTTTCCATGCCCGGCGGCTGCGACCTGGGCGACCGCCCCATAGACCAGCACCTCAAGTGCTTCTCTGCACTGGGCGCAACCTATAACATCGACGGCGGCATGGTGAACCTCACCGCCGATACACTGGTAGGAAACCAGATATTCTTCGACAAGAACTCCGTAGGCGCTACCATCAACGGCATCATGGCCGCTACAAAGGCTGACGGACTTACCATAATCGAAAATGCAGCGAAGGAGCCTCATGTTGTTGATCTGGCAAACTTCCTCAACTCCATGGGTGCGGATATCATCGGTGCGGGCACTGACGTTATCAAGATCCGTGGCGTAAAGCGTCTGCACGGCACCACTTACAGCGTTATCCCCGACCAGATAGAGGCGGGTACATTCATGACGATAGCTGCCGCTACAAAGAGCGACCTGCTTATAAAGAACGTTATCCCGAAGCACTTAGAACCTATCACACAGAAGCTCGTGAAGATCGGCGTTACCGTAGAGCAGTTTGACGACGCAGTGCGTGTTATCGGCGGCGCTGATTACAGGGGTACAAGCGTAAAGACACAGCCGCATCCCGGCTTCCCCACAGATATGCAGCCGCAGATGGCTGCTGTACTCACCTGCGCAAAGGGCGCAAGCATGGTGACAGAGAGCATATTTGACAACCGCTTCCGCTATGTGGATGAGCTGCGCAGAATGGGCGCAAACATCTCCGTGGAGGGCAGGGTCGCAGTTATAGAGGGCGTTGACAGCCTTAAGGGCGCTCCCGTAAAGGCTACCGACCTGCGTGCAGGCGCTGCGCTTATCGTTGCGGCACTGAGTGCGGGCGGCACGACTGAGATCTACGACATCTACCATATCGAGCGTGGCTACGAGAACATGGAGGAAAAGCTCCGCAATCTCGGCGCAGATATCCGCAAGGTGGATGAGCCTGACCCCGCAATGGCTGAAAAGGTACTGAGAAAGGCACAGTAATGGCAAGGATATTCCCGATATGCAGCAGCAGTTCAGCGAACTGTACCTTTATCGGAACAAAAGGACATGGAATACTGATAGACGACGGATGCAGCTTCCGCTCGCTGAAGAATTCCCTAGAGCTTATAGAAACCTCGGTCGATCAGATCGAGGCTCTATTTATTACACACGAACATATCGACCATGTAAAGGGTCTGAGCGTGCTTGCGAAGAATACGAAGATACCGATATTCGCAAGCGAGGGTACGATAAAGGCGCTGCAGAGCGACCCGCACTGCACGCTCCCCGACAACGTGATGCTGTTTGACATCTTCAAAGAGGGCTATCAGAGCGCAGAGTTTGAGGTAAGGGCATTCCACACCCCGCACGACACTCCCGAAAGCGTGGGATATGTGATAAACTACAACGATATCAGGATAGGCGTATGCACCGATGTCGGCACAGTTACCGAGGAGATGGAAAAAAATCTTATCGGCTGCGACGCAGTGCTGCTGGAGTCCAATTATGATACGGACATGCTCCGCAGGAATGTGAACTATTCCCCCGCACTCAAGCGCAGGATAGCCTCGGATATGGGGCATCTCTCCAACAGCGCAGCGGCGGAATTTGCTGAAAAGCTCGTAAAAAGCGGCACAACAAGGCTGATACTCGGGCATCTCAGCCGTGAGAACAATACTCCCAACACTGCATTCTCATGCACCTGCTCGCATCTTCAGAAAAAGGGCATGAAAGCAGGCAGCGATTTCACGCTGGATATCGCCCCCATAGTCACCGAGGGGCAGTACATAGCTTTATAACACAACAACGAAACATCCCGCCGCACAGAAAAAGTGCGGCGGTTTTGGTAAAAGGCTTAGTTTGCACGATTAATTTATGGAGGTAATATGAAGAACTTCAAAAGAATTCTCTGCTCGCTGATGGCGGCATGCACGCTGCTGACAGGCTGCGCAACAACCAACGACCCCAGCGAAGCTCCCGTTTCCTCGGGGGACGAGGTATCTCAGGGAACGCAGGAGGAAGAAACTCCCGCTGCGCCTGCGGCTGAAAAGAACATCTACATAGAGGACGGAAAGTTCATGCTGGAGGGCGAGGAGATATGGCTCAACGGAATGAACGCTCCCTGGCAGAAGTGGGATGACTTCGGCGGCGGCTACGACCCCGAATACTGGGGCAAGACCTTCGCTATGATGAACGAGGACGGCTTCAACTCCTGCCGTATCTGGATAAACTGCAGCGGAAACAACGGCGTTGAGATAGACGAGGACGGCTTTGTTTCGGGAGCTACCGACAAGCACTGGCAGGACCTTGACTCGCTGTTTCAGCTTGCGGCGGATAACGGAATATACGTGATGGCAACGCTGATGTCCTTCGACCATTTCAAGGACAGCAACTACAAGCACACACGCTGGCGTGCGATGCTTCAGGACACCGAAAAGATAGACAGCTTCGTTGACAACTACGTTATCCCATTCTGTCAGAGATACGACGACAACGACTATGTATGGAGCATCGACCTTATCAACGAGCCTGACTGGGTATTCGAGAATGAGGAATGCGGCAAGCTTTCCTGGGACTATCTCGGAGATTACTTCGGCAGGGCTGCGGCGGCTATCCATGAGAATTCCGACGATATCCTCGTAACAGTGGGCTTCGGTATCATCAAGTACAACAGCGACAAGTACGAAGGCAACTTCGGCTCGGACAAGTTCCTTCAGAGCCGCTACGACAACGAAAAGGCTTACCTTGATTTCTGGTCCACACACTACTACGACTGGCAGGTGCAGTGGTTCAATACTCCCTTCGTGACTACCCCCGAGGAGTTCGGAATAGACATGTCAAAGCCCGTTGTGGTGGGCGAATGCTCGCATGAGGGCATCAAGGTGCGTGTAGGCACAGAGCGATACATCAAGCCCATTGAGGAGTGCTACGAGTGGGCATACAACAACGGCTGGAACGGAGTTCTCGCATGGACAGACCGTGACCTGTTCACAAGCACTGACGGAACAGCGCAGTACGCATGCGTAAAGCTTGCGGGACAGCGCATAAAGGCTATACTTGACGGAACATACGTTCCCGATACATCAGACGACGCAGCATAACAGGAGGAAACGACATGGTAAAGCACATAGTAATGTGGAGATTTAAAGAGGGAGAGCAGGAGAACATGCTGGTATTCCGTGACAGACTTCTGGCACTTAAGGGACAGATACCCGAGATAAGAGCCATGGAGGTAGGTATAAACATCAACCCCTCCGACAGAAGCTACGACGCAGTTCTGGTATCCGAATTCGACAGCATGGAGGACTTAAAGGCATACAGCGTAAATCCTCTGCATGTAGCGGTTTCCGAGTTCTGCAAGAGCATACGCACAGAGTCTGCAAGCTGTGATTATGAGTTCTGAAAAACGGATATCACACGAGTTCCCGCCGCTGTTTGACGGGAATTCAAAGGTGCTGATACTGGGTACTATCCCCTCTCCCAAGTCAAGGGAGAGGGGCTTCTACTACATGCACCCGCAGAACAGGTTCTGGAGGATGCTGTGCGCCGTCCTCGGTGAGGAAGTCCCGTCCGATATCGGGGGCAGAAAGCGGCTGTGCCTTTCCCACGGGATAGCCCTGTGGGATGTGCTTGAAAGCTGCGAGATAAACGGAGCTTCGGACAGCTCCATAAAGAACGCTCTCCCGAACGACCTTTCACGTATCTTTACAGCGGCGGATATCCGTGCGGTGTTCACTACGGGGAAAAAGGCGCATGAGCTGTATCAGAGGTACTTCGCAGAGGACCCTCACACCGAGATATGTCTGCCCTCCACAAGCCCCGCAAACCGCACCATATCCGAAACGGAAATGCTAAAACAGTACAGGAAGATAGCGGAATATCTCTGAACCGAACATAATGTAGGGGCGACCTTTGGTCGCCCGTAATTTTAATATCATAGACATTACAGGGACACATAAAACAAAAAAGACAGCGTTCTAAGAATGCTGTCTTTTATTTATATCAATGATATTCAGACCTTGATTTTGAGCATACCTGTATGTCCTCGCTGCGCCGCCGAAGCTGCGGGTCACAAAGCACACCGCATGGGCTGCGCACTCCACCATATATCGGTTGCGGTGGGATATACGGAAACGATACGGTACGCCCTCAAGGCATTCGGGGAATTCGCTGCCGTCAAACAGCTCGGGTGCGAATACCTTATGGTCAAGATATGGTATCACGATTATGCTGCGTATGTGCGGGTATCTCGGCTTAAGCTCGTATATCCTGCGTGCGCACAGGCGGTCAAAGCCGCCGTAGCCGCCCGACAGAAAGGTGGTGACTCCGCTTTCTGCAAGCTTTGCAAGCTCCGCACGGAGATGTTCGTCATCAATGCCGCTGCAATCATCGTGTCCGATTATAGTTGCTGTTTTTTCTTTCATTTATATCACCTTTTATTGTTTATTATACAATTTACATTGTATTATAACAAATTCATTTTGTCAATATATTTTGATAAAATAATGATTGAAAGAGGGTGGGAAATTGAAAGAGCAATACTACGACTTATACAGAGTTATAGGACTGAAAATCAGCTATTACCGCAAGCTGAAAGGCTTAACGCAGGAACAGCTTGCCGAGAAGATAAACAAGAACACTGCTTTTATCGGTGCAGTCGAGGCACCTAATGTAAACCGAACGCTGTCGTTAGACACTTTGTTTGATATAGCTGCCGTTCTTGAAGTACCACCGTATAAATTCCTAAAGAAAGATGATTGATAAAGGATACAGATATGTCACGCATTATTGACGGCGAGCAGAAAAATATGGTCGGCGCACAGGTACGCAAATTCAGACTGGAGCAGAAACTAAGTCAACAGCAGCTTTCAGACAAGCTGGAAACCATCGCCGTATATGTGTGCCGAGGCTCTATATCACGAATTGAGGATATGACAAGAACTGTTTCTGATATCGAATTATACGGTCTATCAAAGATACTCAATAAGCCTATCGAAAGCTTTTTTGAAAGAGGGTAACAGATGGTTTATTATTATGTGTTTGTTATTGCATCTGATAAGACCTTTATTTCGCAGTGGTCAATACAATAAGCAAGCATTATATTTATCAGTTCGTTTCTTGAACGATTAGCTTCATTTGATAATTCGTCAAGGCGTTTTACAGTTTCATCTTTAATTCGGATTGAGAACACCTTATATCCGTCATCACCTTTTAAGGACGAGCGCTTAATAATTGTGAGTTTTTCGGACATAACATCACCTCTCACATAAATTATATCATCATTGAAGCTTCTAATATATGTTAAATATTATGTTATAAGATATCACACATTATATGTTACAAAATCCCTTTTGATAACCATTTCAAAAGGGATTTATTGTTTACGCATTCAAGATTAATTTGTGCTTAGGGCAAAGAGGAAACCCAGGGGGAAGGGGGAAAGAAAACTGGCACAAAAACGAGTATCCCC
>JAFSHE010000156.1 GCA_017440445.1 Oscillospiraceae bacterium
CTCGGATAAGCTCTTCAAAGGTCGCACCCTCTCCCCTGTATCCGTATTTGATGCCATCAAAGCGAGAGAGATTGGACGCAGCCTCGGCGCAGGCAATGAGATAATACGCAGGAATCGCGTATTTCAGCGACGGCATGGAGCATTCAACAAGCTTTGCGCCCTTTGCTTCAAGCGATTTTGCTGCTTCCAGTACAGCCTCGCGCACCTCACCGTCTATCTCGTCTGCAAAGAACTCTTTTGGCATAGCTATTTTCATGCCGTTTATAGGCTGACCCAGCTTTTCGGTGAAATCGGGTACTGTTACTCTTGCGCTGGTTGCATCATGCTCGTCATGAGAGCAGAGCGTGTTCAGCAGTATTGCGCAGTCCTCCGCACTGTTTGCTATAGGGCCTATCTGATCAAGCGAGCTCGCGAATGCTACAAGTCCGTAACGCGATACTCTGCCATAGGTAGGCTTTATTCCCGTTACTCCGCAGAAGGCCGCAGGCTGTCTTATCGAGCCGCCTGTATCCGAGCCTAATGCGCACGGTGCGAGCGAGGCTGCAACAGCGGCTGCACTGCCGCCCGAGGAGCCGCCCGGTACACGCTCAAGGTCATAGGGATTACGAGTTTTTGCAAATGCCGAAGTCTGGTTTGAGCCGCCCATGGCGAACTCGTCCATACTGGTCTTTCCAAGCAGCACATAACCCTCACGCTTCAGATTTTCTATAACCGTTGCGTCATACGGCGGAACGAAATTCTCCAGCATTCTGCTTGAACAGGTGGTCTTAACGCCGTCTGTGCAGATGTTATCCTTGACGGCTATCGGTATGCCTGTAAGTGCTGTAGCCTTGCCGCTGTCTATAAGCTTCTGCGCCTCAGCAGCCATTTCGAGCGCCTTTTCCTTTGTAACAGTGATGTAGGACTGAAGCTTTCCATCAAAAGCCTCAATGCGTCTGAAATACTCGCTGCAAAGCTCTGTTGCGCTTATCTGCTTCGTATCAAGCGCTTTTCTGAGGTCACGTATCCTTGCTCTTCTGATATCCATACCGCGCCTCCTAATCCACTACCTTAGGAACAACATAACAGTCATCTGTGCTATGTGCATTTTGCATGAGCTTTTCAGGAGAAAGCGATGGCTTTACGATGTCCTCGCGCACCTCTCCGAAAGAAATGCTGTTGTTGTCCTTGGTGTCATCGTAGCTGAGATCAAACTCCTTTATCCCGTCCATGAGCGAGATAATGTCTGTCATCTCTGATGCGACTTGTTCAAGAGCCTCATCGTCATAATTGAGCTTGCTCAGCTCACACAAATGTTGTATTGTTTTCAGTTCCATAATAACTCCTCGCATTATATACTGTTTCGAGCGACTATCACTCCCACTCTATCGTTGAGGGCGGTTTGCTCGTGATATCATAAACGATCCTATTTATGCCTCCAACCTCGTTAACTATACGCACAGATACCTTTTCCAGCACATCATAGGGGATGCGGGCAAAATCGGCCGTCATAAAATCCGAGGTGGTAACTCCTCTCAATGCAAGAGTGTGATCATAAGATCTGCCGTCGCCCATTACTCCGACGGAGCGCATATCTGTAAGTACGGCAAAATACTGATTTATGCTGCGGCTAAGCCCTGCGTTCACTATTTCTTCGCGGAATATAGCGTCAGCCTCTTGAAGTATTCTGACCTTTTCGGCAGTGATGTTTCCTATTATCCTTACAGCCAGTCCGGGACCCGGGAAAGGCTGTCGCCATACCAGCTCCTCCGCAAGACCCAGAGTAAGTCCCAGCTTGCGTACCTCGTCCTTAAACAGCAGACGCAGAGGCTCAATTATTTCCTTGAAATCAACAAAATCGGGCAATCCGCCGACATTGTGGTGGCTTTTTATCACAGCGGCATCTCCAGCGCCAGATTCGATAACGTCGGGATAGATAGTACCCTGAACGAGATAATCTATCCTGCCGAGCTTTTGGGCTTCCGTCTCAAAGACCCGTATAAATTCCATTCCGATTATCTTGCGCTTTTTTTCGGGATCCGATATTCCTGCGAGTGCTTTCATAAACCGTTCGGCAGCATTGATGCGTATAAAGTTCACCCCTGAATCCGCAAAAGCATTCTCGACTTCATCTCCCTCGTTCTTGCGCATAAGGCCATGATCCACGAAAATACAAGTAAGCTGCTCTCCCACTGCCTTCGCAAGCAGCTTGCAGGCAACAGAACTGTCTACTCCGCCCGATAATGCCAGTAAGACTCTGCCGTCTCCAACCTTTTCTCTGATCTCCTTTACGGCGGATTCGGCGTAACTTTCCATTGTCCAGTCGGCATGGCAACCGCAGATACTGCGAAGAAAGTTTTTCAGCAGCTCGCTGCCCTGAACTGTGTGATTTACCTCGGGATGAAACTGAACACCGTACAAATGCCGCTCCCTGTCTTCTATCGCTGCATAGCGGCATTTCGCAGTATGAGCAATAGCATTGAAGCCCTCCGGAAGTCTTTTTATATAGTCATTGTGGCTCATCCATGCAATAGTAGTATCACTCATTCCTCTGAAAAGGACGGAATGAGTATCGATATGCGTTACAGTCTTGCCGAATTCTGCAAGAGAACTGTCTTTGGCAGCTGCTATTTCACCGCCAAGCACATGAGCCATCAGCTGCGCTCCATAGCAGATTCCGAGTATAGGGATACCAAGTGAAAAGATCTCTTTATCTATTTTGGGAGAGTTCTTCAGATATACGCTGTCAGGTCCGCCTGTAAAGATGATCCCCTTAGGCTTTCTGGCGACGATTTCCGCTACGGAAGTGCGGTAGGAAATGACCTCGCAATAAATATGCTGCTCTCTGATACGGCGTGCAATAAGCTGATTATATTGTCCGCCGAAATCAACAACAAGTATAAGCTCATGCTTGTTTGAAAACATTTGTGACATAATAAAGCTCCCTTTCTGTTTTTTATACGCCAATACGCAGGCCTTACACTGTGTTAGGTCTGCGTATTTATATGCTGATATATCACACCGTGCGGCGACGCAATGACATAAAGCGAATCAGTAAAGCTTTGGAGGCGCATCGCCGCACGGGAGAAAACAATATCTTATGCGTTGTCCTGCAGGGCATCATAGCCCTCCTCGGAAGTTCTGATCTTTACCACATTCTCCACATTATAAACAAATATCTTTCCGTCTCCGATATTGCCTGTATAGAGTGCATTCTTTGCAGCGTCAACAACTTCACTTACAGGTATCTTGCACACAACCACCTCGATCTTGACCTTGGGCAACAACCGAGGAGTTACCTTTACTCCACGGTAATATTCGGCAGAGCCCTTCTGCATACCGCAGCCCATAGTATTAGTAACTGTCATTCCTGTTATTCCGATATCATACAGTGCATTCTTTAACGGCTCAAACCGTTCCATGCCGGTGATGATATCCACCTTTGTCATTTTTACGCCGGCAGTATCAACATTACCCGAGAGAGCACCGTCAGTGTTGCTGTACTCAACAGGAACAGCCTTCTCAATAGGGACGGCTGGAATGACGTTCGCAACCTCGCGCTCCTTGCCCGAGCTTGTTGTTTCGATATGAGTAGAGGGGATAAAGTCAGCGTAGGAAGAAGCAAGACCGTGCTCTGTAAGGTCAAGGCCGACAACCTCCTCATGACGGGATACTCTCAGACCGATCGTTTTCTTAATAACAAGGAACACCAGTGTCATCGTAACAGCTGTCCAGGCTGCAACAGTGAGAACTCCCAACAGCTGCTTGCCGAAAAGCTCAAAGCCGCCGCCGTAAAACAGACCGGTCAGTCCGCTCTCGGGAGCTGTGGAAGTAGCAAAAAGTCCTACAGCGAGCGTGCCCCATATACCATTAAGGAAGTGGACTGCGACCGCACCGACAGGATCATCAACCTTAAGTACATTGTCAAGGAACCATACGCCAAAAATGACCAGCAGTCCAGATACTAAGCCTACGATA
>JAFSHE010000018.1 GCA_017440445.1 Oscillospiraceae bacterium
GAAGCTGATGGGTTATTTTTCTGACCACTATGATAGCCTGCAATCGACGCTCACAAGCGAGCAAAAGGAGATGCTTGAAAAATTCGAAGACTGTCACGCTGAGCTTACGGATATAAACGAGCGTGAGATATTCGTATATGCATTCAAGCTCGGAGCGAGGATTGCAATAGAAATGTTGAGTCTGGACATCTGACAAGCAGAAAAGAGGTGCAGTGATGCACCTCTTTTGCTCTTATAAAATACAAATACCGTAGCTGATTGTATCAACTACGGTATCAGTATTGGCAAAGCTTGTAGTGGTTGATACAATTACTTGATAAATTTTGCCTGATAGGCGGCTGTATCGGCGGTGCGGGCTGTCTTACTCACAGTGCTAAAAATAAGGCGGAAGTTGACAAATATGGTAGAGAGGCACTTGAAAAGAATATATCCGATGCAATATCCGTAGCCGACCACAAAAGCGAGGAATACAATCACATCTGTATTTATTAAACCAATTGCGCTTGGTAAAGAAGAATAATAAATACCGCAATGCCCGCAGGAACTCCTACGGGCATTATCGTTATTTAATACTACGCAGTCTCCGACTGAGCATCAAAGCTCTCCGCCTTCAACCACTAGATTTTCTTTATCGATCGCCGTGCCGTATACAGCTGACAGCGTTTCGTCATAAGCCTTATGGAAGAACTGCTCGTCAGCGAGCGATGCGATCTCATCATTTATCCATGTCAGCAGAGTAGTATTTCCTTTCGTAACCGCCGGAGCGATCTTATCAATACTTCCCAGAGTTTCTATACCTACGGTAAATCCCGGATTCTGCAGCGCCCATGCGAGTACCTCGGTGTTGTCTGTGGAAAATGCGTTGCCTCTGCCGTCCTGAAGTGCAGAGTAGGCTTCGTTGTACTCGTCGTACTTCTGAAGCTCTATATTGGGATAGTTCTCTGTGAAATATGCTTCGGCAGTCGTACCCTTTACAACGATCAGTGTTTTATCAGCAAGCTGCTCAACAGATGTGATCACTTCGCTGTCAGGCGATACTACGCCAAGCGCTACTTTCATATAGGGGAGCGCAAATCCACCTTTTCCGCGCGCTCATCGGTGACAGTGAAGTTTGCAAGAATGATATCTACCTTGCCTGTTTCAAGGAACTCCACCCTGTTCGCTGCCTCAGTGGGTACATATTCAAGAGCCACGCCGAGATCCTGTGCAATCCTTTCTGCAAAATACAAATCATACCCCTGGTATTCGCCGTTGTTATCAATATATCCAAAGGGATTTTTGTCTGTAAACACACCTATGCGCACTGTTCCGCTTTCCTTTATCTCTTCCACTGTGCGGTACAGCTTAGCACCCTCTCCCGAGGTAGCCGGATCACTGCTTCATGCGCACGCTGTTGCGAATGATGCGATCAAAGCTGCCGAGATCACTACTGCTATTTTCTTTAAAAGTTTCATTATAGTTGCCTCCTGTTTCTATTCTGTATAAGTAAATGTTGATAAAAATCGCTTTGCACGTTCCGTTTTTGGGATATGGAAAAACTCTTCAGGCGTGCCCTCCTCCGTTATTCCGCCCCCGTCAAGAAATATTATTCTGTCTGCTGCAGCCTCAGCAAAGGACATCTCATGGGTCACGATAAGCATCGTAGTGCCGTTTCTGGAAAGCTCCAGCACGACCTTCAGCACCTCGTGCACCATTTCGGGATCAAGCGCAGCTGTTATCTCGTCAAGAAGGATGATATCGGGATGGATGATAAGGCTTCTGACTATTGCC
>JAFSHE010000157.1 GCA_017440445.1 Oscillospiraceae bacterium
CCGCCGTTTTCATCGGGGAAATAGGTGCGCTTGTAGCAGTTTTCCGCACCCTCAAACGGTACGGTCTGTACGATGGGCGAAAACTCGGGATGCACCGCTGCGAAGGCCTCGACCACCTCGTCGTTTTCCGCACGGCTCATGGTACAGGTGGAATACACCAGTGTACCGCCCACCTTGACGTATTTGCACGCAGTTTCGAGTATCCTGCGCTGTACAGCGGGAAGCTCCTCAAACTCTGCGGGATTTTTGTACTTTATCTCGGGCTTTCTGCGGATAACTCCCAGTCCCGAGCAGGGGACATCGCACAGCACCCTGTCTGCCTGCGGCAGCCCGGGATTGTACTTTGTACCGTCATTCTGCTTTGCCTCTATTATGCGGATGCCGAGCCTTGCCGCTCCGTCCTCGATAAGACCCACCCTCATGTCGTGCAGGTCAAGGCTGAATAGCCTTCCGTTGTTGCCCATAAGCTCTGCCATGGTGAAGCTCTTTCCGCCCGGGGCTGCGCACACATCGATGACCGTTTCATTCACAACGGGGCGAAGCGTAAGGCAGCAAAGCTGCGAGGATATATCCTGCACGTGGAAAAGTCCCGCCTTGAATGCCTTTGACTTTTCAATGTCGCCTGTCTTTTCAAGGACAACGCAGTCGTCAAGACCTGCGTATTTTTTTGCGGAAATCTTATCCTTTGCAAGCTCCGCAATAAGCTTGTCAGCGGTAGTTTTGAGGGTATTCACCCTCGCATATACGGGCGGCTTTCCCACAGACGCCTTAAGCGCCTTTACGGTGCGGTCAACATCGTATTCCTCTATCCACTTCTCCACCAGCCATTTCGGGCAGGAGTATTCTATGGACAGCCGCTCTGCCCTGTCAACACCGAGATAGCTTACCTTCTTCCCGTTTCTGATGAAGCTGCGCAGCATGCCGTTTACAAAGCCCTGCGCCGAGAATACCTTCAGCTTTTTGCACAGCTTTACGCTCTCGTTTACCGCTGCGCTCTCGGGGACGCCCTCCATGAAAAGTATCTGATAAAGTCCCGCACGGAGTATCTCCACAGCGGCACGGTCAAGCTTTTCAAAGGGTATCTTTGAATTCTGCTGAATGATATAGTCAAGCGTCATGCGGCGCTCGGTAACTCCGTAGAAAAGCGCCGCCGCAAATGCCTTGTCACGGTCGGACAGCTTCTCCTCGGAAAGCACGTTGTCCAGCAGGATATTGGAAAAGGACTCGCTGTCCTCCATTTTAAGCAGCATCTTAACTGCGGTAAGTCTTGCGTCCGCCATAGCTGTCAGTTTCCTTTCTGTTGAGGGAGTTTATCTTCGTCTGGAGCGCACCAGAAGTTTTAAAAGCTGGGTAACAGACACAAGCAGGCTTGCAACATAAGTCATAGCCGCTGCGCTGAGGGTCTTTTTAGCGGGAGCAAGCTCGTCGCTGTCAAGGATAAGCTGGTCGGAGAGGGTCTTTAGCGCACGGGAGCTTGCATTGAACTCCACAGGGAGGGTTACAAGCTGGAATATCACAACAAAAGCAAACAGGATGATACCCACATTCGCCAGCAGAGAATTGTTCAGAAGAAGTCCGAGGAGGAATATCCATATATAGGTCCTGGAGCCTATCTGCACAATCGGCACGAAGGCAGAGCGTATCTTTATGGGTGTGTAGCCCCTTGCATGCTGTATGGCATGACCGCACTCGTGCGCCGCAACGCCGATGGCGGCAAGGGAGCTGCTGTCATAAACGCTGTCGGACAGCGACACCACCTTTGTCTTTGGATTGAAGTTATCCGTAAGATTTCCGCTGATATGCACCACCGAAACATCATAAAGACCGTTGTTGTCCAGTATCTGCCTTGCCACCTGCCATGCGGTCAGGTGCTTTCTGTTGTATGTGGTGCTGTATTTGTTGAAGGTGGACTTCACCCTTGCGGAGCAGACCATAGCGAATATCATCGCCGCAACAGCGAGGATGGATACGAAAAGATAGCCGCCCTCAAAAAGCATGAAGCGCTGAGCCGCACGGTGTGCGTTTTCGTATCCCGCCGCACCTGCATTTGTTATCATAAAAAGTACGTCTGACATAAAGATCATCCTTTCAGATCAGCCGAAAAAAACTTAACATTTAACCGAGGACAGTTCCCTTTTCGGGCTTTTTGCCTCTGAGATAAGCCGCTGTTTCCATGCGCTTGCCGCCCTCGGGCTGTACCTCGGTGAAAGCAACGCCGTTTCCGTCGCCGCATGCCACCACGAACTCATCTGCGTCTGCGATGGTCCCTGCGGGAGCGTTCACGCCCTCCACGATGCGGGACATATACACCTTCATACGCTTGCCCTCAAGCATGGTGTAGGCGCAGGGAGCGTCCGACATGGCTCTTATAAAATCATACACCTGCTTTGCAGGCTTTGTGAAATCTATCTTAAGCTCCTCCTTGCTTATCATGGAGGCATAGCAGGTATCGCCCTCCTGCGGAGTACGCACGGCAGAGCCGTCCTCCAGAGCTGCGAGGGTCTTTACGATAAGCGCCGCTCCGCATGCGGAAAGTGCGTCGTGAAGCTGTGCGCCTGTCATATTCTCAGGGATGGCCACTTCTTCCTTAAGTATCATATCGCCCGTGTCAAGACCCTCTGCCATGTACATGGTGGTAACACCACTGACTGTACAGCCGTCCTGGATAACTCTCTGTATGGGAGCCGCACCACGGTACATCGGCAGCAGCGATGCATGGACATTGATGCATCCGTACTTCGGCAGGTCAAGCACCTCCTTGGGAAGTATCTGACCGTAAGCCACCACCACGATGCACTCGGGGGCGATATCACGCAGCGTCTGCATGGAGCTTTCCGCATCCTCGCCCTTTCTGAGGGAAAGCGGCTGATATACGGGGATATCGTGCTTGAGCGCACATTCCTTTACGGGGGTCATCATTATCTGCTTGCCGCGGTTTTTTGGCTTGTCGGGCTGGGTGAACACCGCAGCCACCTCGTGACCCGCTTCAATGAGCGATTCAAGGCAGGCGAGGGAGAAAACGGGAGTTCCCATAAAAACTATCTTCATATCACTTTTCCTCCTCTACCCATTCAGAAACCTTATCTGCGAAAAGTATGCCGTTAAGGTGGTCTATCTCGTGGCAGAATGCACGTGCCAGCAGCTCCGAGCCGCTGTATTCAACGGGCTTGCCGTAGCGGTTGAGCGCCTTTACACGCACCTTGTTGGGGCGCTTCACATAGCCGTATCTTCCCGGGTAGGAAAGACAGCCCTCCGTACCGTTCTGCTTTCCTGTCATCCTTGTGATAACGGGGTTTATAAGCTCTATCCTTCCGTTGTCATCGTCAACGTCGATCACCACCACACGCTTTAAAACGCCCACCTGCGGTGCGGCAAGACCAACTCCGTTTGCCTCGGTCATGGTGTCGTACATGTCGTCGAGAAGCTCCCACAGCTCCTCGTCGAACTTTGTGACCTCCGTGCATTTCTGACGGAGAACATCCTCTCCGAATCTTACTATTTCACGCTTTGCCATTTTTAATTCCTCTCAAAATATGTATAAATGCTATCTCAGCAGACATTCAAGCTCCTCGCTGCCTCTTTTGCGGGGAGATGTCACCTCGCTGTACAGGCTGTCGTAGAAGCTCACCGCAGCGGTGCGGCGCGCCTCTGCAAGGAGCCTGCCTCTCTGCGTATAAAAGCCCGAGTATATTTTTTCAAGCTTTGTCCTGTACTCACGGAAAAAGGACTGTGCAGTATCCGCACTGCCATCCGAGATACTTCCGTCAGGCAGCACATTGTACAGCGGCTCGCCAAGCGCACCCTTGTAGACCAGTGTGCGGGCGATACCCACAGCACCTGCCGCATCCAGCTTATCCGCATCAAAAAGTATCTTCGCCTCTATACTCTCGGGCGGTGAGCTTTTTCTGAACCTGTGGGTCAGTATACACTGCCTTACATGCTGTGAAAAGCTCTCCGAAAAGCCGTTGTCCTTAAGGAAACGGTATGCCATCTCACTTCCCACCTCGGCATGGCACAGGGACGGGTCTGCAAGCTGCGCCGCCCTGCCGATATCATGCAGCAGACATGCTGTGATGATAACGTCATAGTCCGCATACTGCTCCTCCGAGGCGATGTCAAGGGCGCTGTACAGCACACGGTAAACGTGTTCCCTGTCATGAGCGCTGTCCGCCATGCAGGAGAGCATGTACCCCTCTATCAGCGAATAGGTCTTTCGTTCCAAAGCAACCTCCGTTTTACTTCAGCTCAGCGGGCTTTACCTTATCGATAAACAGCACGCCGTCAAGGTGGTCTGTTTCATGGCATATAGCACGGGCAAGCAGCCCCTCGCCCGTAAGGGTGAACTCGTTTCCGTTGCGGTCCTGAGCCTTTACCGTCACCTTGGCGGGACGCTCCACCTCCTGCCACTCGCCGGGGAGCGACAGACAGCCCTCGTTGCCGCACTGAGTACCCTCCACGGAAACTATCTCGGGGTTTATCAGCTCGTAGACGCCGTGGTTGTCACGTACATCGATTATGCAGATACGGCGCAGCATTCCCACCTGCGGAGCCGCAAGGCCTGCGCCCTGAGCCTCCGCAAGAGTTTCCTTCATATCCTCAAGCAGGGTCCACAGCTTTTCGTCAAAGGCTGTAACGGGTCTGCACTTCTTGCGCAGGATATCGTCGCCGTATTTTACTATCTCTCTTAAAGCCATTTTTCTTCCTTTCTCACAGCTCGCCGTTCATGTCCGCATGAAAGCTTACATTCACGAAAGCCTTGTCCTGACCCGCCGCCTTCAGCGAGTTTTCTATCAAGCGCCTTAAAGCGCTGCTGTTTCTGCATTTTATTATCAGCCTGTGTCGGTATCTGCCGTTTATCTTTGCGGCGGCGCACCTTGCGGGGCCTAAAAGCCGCAGCGGTATCTGCTTCTCACGTGCCTCGGGCTGTTCGTTCAGTATCGAAACGAACCTTGCCGCAGCCGCTGCGCATTTTTCGTCCTGTATTGCGGAAAACGTCACCGAAACGATATCGCAGTAGGGCGGGTACAGCATAGCCTCACGCAGCTTTATCTCCTCCTCGTAGAATGCGGGATAATCCTGCATCGCAGCGAGGTTAAGCACATAATGCTCGGGCGTGAAGGTCTGGAGCATGGCTCTGCCCTTTCTGCCTCCTCTGCCTGAGCGTCCCACCACCTGCGTCACAAGCGAGAATGTGCGCTCATACGCCTTGAAATCCCCCGCATAGAGGGAGTTGTCCGTCTTAAGCACGCCGACGAGGGTAACATTCGGGAAATCAAGTCCCTTTGCTATCATCTGCGTACCGACTATTATATCATATTCGCCTGCGGCGAATGCACTGAACTTGCTTTCAAACGCATGCTTTGTGGATGTGGTATCTGCGTCCATACGCAGGATACGTGCCTTCGGGAATATCTCGGAAAGCTCGTCCTCGATGCGCTGAGTGCCTGTGCCTTTCATGGAAATGAAACGGCTGCCGCACTTCGTACAGGTGGGCGCAAGCCTCTGCGAAAACCCGCAGTAGTGGCAGATAACGCTGCCGTTTATCTTGTGATATGTCAGCGGCACTGCGCAGTTGGGACACTCCGCCGCTGCGCCGCAGCTTGCACATCTTACGCTGGTGTGATATCCCCTGCGGTTGAGCAGAAGTATCGACTGCTCCCCCCTGTCGAGGTTTGCCTGTATCTCGTCTATCAGCGGCATGCTGAATGCGGAGTGGTTGCCGTTTTGCGCCTCCTGCTTCATGTCCACCATGTATACATCGGGGAGTACAGCGTTGTTGTAGCGCTCGTCCATCTCGAAAAGGCTGTACCTGCCCGTTTTAGCGTTGAAGTAGCTCTCCATCGAGGGCGTAGCCGAGGCAAGCAGCAGAAACGCATCATGCGCAAAGCAGCGCTGCTTTGCCACATCCCTCGCATGATAGCGGGGAGCATTCTCGGATTTGTAGGTGCTTTCGCCCTCCTCGTCGATGACGATTATTCCTAAATTCTGCACAGGTGCGAATACCGCACTCCTTGTGCCGATAACTATCTTAGCTTTTCCTGTCTTTATGCGGCGGTATTCGTCCGCACGCTCGCCGAGGGAAAGGCTGCTGTGGATAACTGCCACCTCTCCGCCGAAAAGCTGCCTGAACTTTCCCACCATCTGCGGCGTGAGGGATATCTCGGGGACAAGCATCATCGCTGACTTTCCCTGCTTTACCGCCTCGTTTATCAGCCTTATGAACACCGAGGTCTTGCCGCTGCCCGTAACTCCGCGCAGCAGTGCGCATTTCGGCTCGGGAGCGTTCATAAGCTGCAGCAGACCGTCAAACACCCGCTGCTGCGTATCGGAGAAAACGATGCTGTCGGGGCTTTCCGTTGCGCCTGTTACAGGCTCAGTGCGGAATACCGTCTGCTCGTATATCTCAAGCACGCCCTTTTCGGCAAGGCGCTTCACCACCGCTGCGGTAACGCAGCAGGCATAGCAGACCTCCTTTACGGACGCCGCCTCGGAATTCTGCACGAATTCCAGTACCTGCTTCTGCTTCGGGGTGAGCTTAGGCATCTCCTCAGGCTCGGCAAGGCGCACAAGTCGGGCTGTTTCATCGCCCACACGCCGTTTAAGCTCCTCGCTCTCGGTGACAGCGCCCTTTTCAAGCAGTGTGCGTATCATCCTGCCGCCGTCTGCACGGGCTGCCACCACCTCGTCCCTTGCGATGCCGTCTGCCGCCGCACGAAGCTGCTCCGTAAAGGCACGCTCCGCATCGGTAAGCTCGCCTGTATAGTCCTTGTTCACGCAGTAGTGCGTCCTGAGCGAAAAGCTGAGTCCCGGCGGGAGTATCGCACGGAACGCATCGAAATACGTACAGAACGTATTGTCACGCAGCCATCTGCAAAGCTTAAGCAGCTCCTCCGAGATACACGGCTCTGTGTCCACCGCAAAAAGGACGGATTTCAGCCGCTCCGCACTGCCGCTCTCCACCGAAAACACCAGTGCTATGCGGCGGGAGTTTCCCCTGCCGAAGGGTACAGCCACCCTCATTCCTGCGGAGATGCTGCCGCACAGCTCCTCGGGGATAACGTAGCTGAAAAGCGTATCAAAGCTGTACGAGGTGTTCTCCACCGCAACCAGTGCTATCTGCTGTTCCATCGGGATATCATTCACCCTTTATCTCTTTAAGAAGTCCCATGCATCTTTCCTTGCGGCACTTCTCCGCACGGATAACTGCGATAAGGTCGTCCACCGCATCCTCAAGTGCGTCGTTTACAACGAAGTAGTCGTAGTTCACTGCGGTGTCTATCTCATTCCTTGCCTGTGCCGTGCGGCGGAGGATAGTTTCCTCGTCCTCCGTGCCACGCTTTCTCAGGCGGCGCTCAAGCTCCGCCATGGAGGGGGGAAGTATGAACACAAGACAGCACTCGGGGAACAGCCTTTTAATGTTCATCGCACCCTCGACCTCTATCTTCAGGATAACGTCCTTGCCCTCTGCAAGCATGTCCTCCACCGCCTTGCGGGGAGTGCCGTAGTAGTTGCCGATGTACTCGGTGTATTCGAGGACAGCGTTCTCCTCTATCATCTTCTCGAAGCTCTCTCTTGTGTGGAAGTGGTAGTGAACACCGTCCACCTCACCGGGACGGGGCGCTCTTGTGGTCGCAGAAACGGAGTAACCGACGTTCTCCGTCTTAGCCAGCACCTGCTCTAAAATAGTGTCCTTTCCGCAGCCCGCAGGCGCAGATACAACAAATAACAATCCCTTACTCATTTTAGTCGTCCTCCTCATCTGTACGGTCGCTGTCATCGGAAGCCTTGCCCGAGATGGTTTCGGGCTGGAGCGCTGACAGCACCACATGTCCGCTGTCGCATACGATGACCGAGCGGGTCTTGCGCCCGCAGGTGGCGTCGATGGCGGTGCCTGCGTCCTTTGCAAGCTGCACGATGCGCTTTACAGGCGCAGCCTCGGGGCTTACTACGGACACTATCCTGTCAGCGTTTACCGTATTTCCGAAGCCGATGTTTATAAGTTTCATGGCGGCACCTCCCGATAATTAGCCCATTTTACCTATTTTATCAGTATAACACATTCTACGGAAAAAATCAACCCTGCAACATCCGCACAAACGTAGGGGCGACCTGTGGTCGCCCGTCTGAAACGGCATCCAAAAAAACGGGCAGTCACTGACCGTCCCTGCACCGCTCGCAGAAAAACATGTGCAGGAACGTAGGGGCGACCTGTGGTCGCCCGCCAAAAACGATGCCCTGAAAACATACGTCATGCCGTCCTACGGTGCAGCAGTATCATACCCGCAAAAAAGCCCTTGCGAAAAGAGGAAATATATGCTACAATAAAGTATATTTCAATACGAACACCCGACCGAAAGGAAAAAATGACATGACAGCATTTACAACAGCCGACATCCTGTTACCCAAGCTCTCTGCGGAGGAGATGACAAAGTGGGCGGTAGTAGCCTGCGACCAGTACACGAGCGAGCCTCAGTACTGGGAAAAGACCGCCGAAACAGCGGGAGAAGCACCCTCTGCGCTGAAGCTGATACTTCCCGAGGTATATCTTGAGTGCGAGGACGTGGAGCAGCGCATATCCGTGATAAACTCCACCATGCAGAAGTACCTTGCCGAGGAGCTTTTCACCGAGCATAAGGACTGCATGATACTCACCGTCCGCACACAGGCAGACGGCAGGGTGCGCACAGGACTTGTGGGCGCAATCGACCTTGAAAAGTACGATTACAGCAAGGGCAGCACCTCCGAGGTACGTGCGACCGAGGCTACCGTTGCCTCCCGCATCCCGCCGAGAATGCGCATCCGCCGTGACGCTGCGCTGGAGCTTCCCCATATAATGATACTGATAGACGATGTAAAGAGGACCGTCATCGAGCCTCTCGAAGCAAGACTTGACAGCCTGCCCAAGCTGTATGATTTCGAGCTTATGCAGGGCGGCGGACATCTTGCGGGATATCTTGTTGCGGGCGAGGACGCAAAGGCTGTACTCTCCGCACTGGACGCACTCGCAGATAAGGAGGACTTCAACCGCCGCTACGGTCTTTCGGGCGAGGAGGTACTTCTGTACGCCATGGGCGACGGAAACCACTCCCTTGCCACCGCAAAGGCATGCTACGAGGAAAAAAAGGCGGCAGGCGCTCCCGAGGCTGAGATAGCAAGATACGCCCTTGCAGAGGTGGTAAACCTCCACAGCGAGGCGCTTGAATTCGAGGCTATCCACCGTGTTATCGTTGAAGTGGACGCCGACAGGCTGATGTCAGAGATGACCGAGGCACTGGGTCTTGTAAAGGGTACAGAGGGTCAGAGCTTCACCGTTGTGCTGAATGGCACAGAGGAGAGCTACACCGTAACAAAACCGAGCGCAAACCTCACCGTGGGCAGCCTTCAGAACTTCCTTGACGGATATCTTGCGGCAAACAGCGGCGTTATCGACTACATCCACGGCGATGATGTGGTAAAGTCCCTTTGCGCAGCGGAAAACAGCATCGGCTTCCTGCTGCCCTCCATGACCAAGGCAGAGCTTTTCCCCACAGTGATCAAGGACGGCGCACTGCCGAGAAAGACCTTCTCTATGGGACACGCACATGACAAGCGTTTCTACTGCGAGGCGAGAAAGATAAACGGCTGACGGATGCCTGAATGACATCTGTTATCAGCGGCACACCGCCCCGAAAAAACGCACCCCGCAGGGGTGACCTGTGGTCGCCCGCAGATACGGCACAAAAAAAACATCCGCACAACCGCAGGGGCGAACAGCGTTCGCCCGCAGATACGGCACCAAAAACACATCCGCACACCCGTAGGGGCGACCTGCGTTCGCCCGCAGATACGGCACCCAAAAAAACATCCGCACAAACGTAGGGGCGAA
>JAFSHE010000158.1 GCA_017440445.1 Oscillospiraceae bacterium
CACAAGGTCGATGGCATACTGTATTTCAGCGTCAAAGCCCTCCACAGGGAGAGAAAGCCCGCCGTCCGTTTCCCTGAAGGACTCCAGCTTATCAAGCCCCGAGTCGGATATTATCTCACCAAGGGAAAGCTCTGTTTCCTCCTTACCTGCAAGATATTCCAGCAGTGTCATGCTGTCATCCGTACCGCCGATGTAGTTTTCCCAGTATTTTTCTATGTACATTGTTTTACCTCCATTTCATTCCGCTTTCTGCGAGGGATTGAACATCCCAAGCGATTGAGTGAGCAGCTCCTCAACGTAATCGCCGCTGGCCATCGCCGCAAAGAACACTATATCCTCTCTCTTATAACCGTTTTTCGCAAATACCTCCTCAGGAAGTCCCGAAATACTGTCTGCAAGCACCTTAAGCAGCGTCAATGCGAAATCCCATTTCTCGTCAGACTTGTTGAGCAGATCGATATCAGTACAGCCGTCCACGATATCCACAAGCGGCTGATACAAAAATTCAGGCTCCAGCGACTGCTCCCAGTCGTAGTATTCCTCAATGCAGGAGCTGTCACTGCTCCAGGTGAGATAAAAGCCGTAGAAATCATCTGTGGTAACAAAGCCTATTGCACGTACCTTTTCCTCCGCCGAGTTTCCCGAGCCGAGAATCTCCTCAATTGCGCCGCCCAGCTTTTCACAGCACTGTGTGCTGAAGCTGTCAAAACGTCTGATATCCATTTTTCCTCCTTGTTTTTCATATTCTTACCAATCAACCATTTTGCGGAGCATTTCCCCGCACTGTATCGCCCTACCAAAAGCGAAACAGCTAAATTATTGTCCCTTAACTATCACCCCCTGAATTTCTTAATATCAAGTATACCACAGTTGAGTATTACTGTCAATAAAAAAGTAGAGGCGACCTTTTTGGTCGCCCCATCATGTTTGTAAAAAATTATTCCTCTCCGAGAAGTCTGAGCGCATTCTTATAGAGGATAAGCTCCCTCTCCTCGTCGGTGATGGGAACTTCTGCAAAGCGCTCCAGCTCGTCAACTGCCGACCACATGGGGTAGTCCGTACCGAACATTACTCTGTCTGCTCCGAATACGTGGATAAGCTCCGCAGCACGCTCAGGACTCATATCATACAACGAGCTTGACAGGTCAACATAAAGATTCGGGAAGCTCTCATACAGCTCCACTGCCTCGTCCCACTCTGACCAGCCCGCAAAATGCGCACCGATAAAGATAAGCTCAGGGAACCTCTTTACAGCGTTATACAGCCTTCTGGGACCCGAGAAATCATAGCGGCGATCTCCCGCATGCACCAGTATGGGAAGTCCCGCACGGCTTGCCGCCTCATATATCGGATATGCACACTCCCCGTCCACGTGAAAATGCTGGAAATCAGGGTGTATCTTTATGCCCTTAAGCCCCATATCAACGATGCGCTGCACCTCGCCCTCGATATCCTCGTAATCGGGATGGAGCGAGCCGAAGCCTATCAGTCTGTCGGGATACTGCTGTACGCTCTCCGCAATAAAATTGTTGATGCTCTGCACCTGTGCGGGGATAGTAGCCACCGACTGCACGATGCAGCGGTCAACTCCTGCCTTGTCACATATTTTCAGCAGAGAACCAACTGTGCCATCGCAATCCATGATGATATCATAAAACTTGCCTATTCCCGCTGCCGCTTTTTCAACTATCTTATCGGGAAAGATATGTGCGTGTGCGTCTATTATCATTTTCTGTGTCTCCTTTTTTGGATATCTCCAACTTAATTAACCTGTCTACCTTATTGCAAATATACCTGCTTTGAGAAAAAATGTTTACATTCAGTACCCATAATGTCAACATAATGACGTCAGAAACTATGTTTTTGACGTCATAATCAGAGTTTCTGACGACATTTTGAAACAAAGCAAAGTAAAGCAAATATAAAAAAAATAAAAGCATATTGAGAGCAAAGCACAGCAAACGGCCTCGGCTTCGCCGACCATGCGTGCCTTGCGCTGAAGTTTTTTTCTGAATAAAGGGTTATTGCCGATAAGCTATGTACGGACTCTGCGAACGGAAACAACGTTCCGTGGCAGAAAACTGCTTGCATCATATCTCGTTATACTTCAAAGAACTGTGCAATTTTGTGACGAATTCTCCGACAGAGAGCTTGCAGTTTTTTTCAGCAGGAAATACGGTATATTCTACACAAACAGCAGGGCAGCCCATTCCCTCAGCCAGTAATTGAACACCATCAGGCGACTTGTGCCTGCGGAATAATGTCCTACCTCGCCAAGACCTGCTTTCCGTGCATATAGATGCGCCCTGTACTGATGGAACTCACTGGTGGATATCGCTATGCCATCCGTGATGCCCCGCTCACGCAGCAGCTCTGCGGAATAACACAGGTTCTCCTCGGTGGAGGTGGAACGCTCCTCCGTTATTATGCGCTCCTCTGCGATGCCCCATTCCTGCATCAGACGACACATGGCCTCTGCCTCGGTGATGCTCTCACCGTTTCCCTGTCCGCCCGACAAAACGCATACAGCCTCGGGGAAGTCGCACAACACATCATAAGCGGCCCTCGTCCTCACCCACAGCATGGAGCTTGGAGTTTCTCCCCTGACACGGCAGCCAAGCACGATAACAGCCTTTACATCCTCAACGGGACGGCTGATATGCACTGCCATCTGCACCGAAAAATATCCCGCAAGCGCCGCTCCTACCGTCACAAGGAGCGCTGCCAGTATCACGACTATCTTACCCGCAGCACGCTTCCACAGGCGCTTTATCAGCGACCACAGCCGTCTGTACAGAGCCACACAGAGTATCGCTCCGCCAAACAGCACCACACCGATAACCGTTCCTGCGTTGGGAATTGCGCAGCAGCTCCACACCAGCAGAAACACCAGCGGAAGTATCACCACGCACTGTATCAGCCGCTCTCGGAGCTTATTTACGTCCTTTGTCATTCCTTTTCTCCATGCAAAAACGCGCCGAGCCGAAGCTCAGCGCATTATGTGCGACATTAAGGTCTTTCAGTCAATCAGGCGTTCTTGCCAAGCTCGATAGCCTGGATGTTCTTCTCGATAAGGTGAGCCTTTGCGGGAGGAATGATCTTCTCCAGCGCCTTGCGGATGACCTCGTCAGAAGCGATGCCTGTCTCCTTTACCAGCTTACCGATAAGGATGATGTTAGCCATGCCCTTGAGTCCCTGCTCGTCAGCCATAGCTGTGGAGGGGATATAGAAGCACTTGATGTCGGTACGCTCGCACTTCTGCTCAATGAGAGTGCTGTCAATGATAGCGATACCGCCGGGCTTTACATCGTTGATGAACTTGTCAAAGGAAGGACCGTTCATGGCGATAAGTACGTCAGGCTCGGTAACCAGAGGAGAGCCTACGGGAGCGTCGCTGATGCAAACGGAGCAGTTAGCTGTACCGCCACGCATCTCGGGGCCGTAGGAAGGAAGCCAGGATACCTCCTTGTTGTCCATAAGTCCGAAGTAAGCAAGCATTTTACCTGCAAACAGGATTCCCTGTCCGCCGAAGCCTGCAAGGATAGTTTCTGTCATCATCTTATAGCGCCCTCCTTATATACTCCGAGAGGATAGTAGGGTATCATGTTCTCCTTGAGCCATGCAATGGCGTCAACGGGAGTCTTGCCCCAGTTTGTGGGACATGTGGACAGTACCTCGATAATGGAGAAGCCCTGCTTGTTCTTCTGGAACTCAAAGCCCTTTCTGATAGCAGCCTTTGCCTTGCGGATGTTAGCAGGATCAACTACTGTTACACGCTCTGCAAGAGCTACGCCACTGAGAGTAGACAGCATCTCACATACTCTGATGGGGAAGCCCTCGTTATCGGTGCTTCTGCCGTAGGGAGTTGTCTGTGTAACCTGTCCGGGCAGTGTGGTGGGAGCCATCTGGCCGCCTGTCATGCCGTATGTAGTGTTGTTGATGAAGATACCTGTGATGTTCTCGCCTCTTGTTGCTGCGTGAACTATCTCGGCTGTACCGATAGCGGCAAGGTCGCCGTCACCCTGATATGTGAATACGAACTTGTCGGGATTGCCTCTCTTAACGCCTGTGGCAACAGCGGGAGCACGTCCGTGAGCAGCCTCGATCATGTCGCAGGCAAAGTAATCATAAGCCATTACAGAGCAGCCAACGGGAGCAACACCAACGGTCTGTCCCTCGATGCCCATTTCGTCTATGACCTCGGCAACAAGACGG
>JAFSHE010000159.1 GCA_017440445.1 Oscillospiraceae bacterium
GCAATAAGGACACTTCATCTGCTGGGAGGCACTGTCAAACTCTATCTTGCCGCCGCAGCACGGGCACTGATACTCAAGTAATGTTGCCATATCACACCTCACAGAAAAATTATTTCACTGCATATATCGCAGAACGATTTTACAATCAAAGTATACCATTTTTCGCCAGACAAGTCAAGCGGGTATCGAAAAAAACTGCGCCTATTTTATACCTCTTTCGCACTGCATCCTCAGCCGCTGACGTATTCCCTCCACAAAGCTTTCGGGAGATGCCACCCTTATCATCGTACCGAAGGACAATATCCTTATTATCAGTTCAGTTTCATCGCTGACGGAATAGGTTATCCGCAGCCTGTACCTGTTGTCCGGGATACGGGAAAGCTCCCGCTCGAAATGTGCGAAGTGAAGCACCGCCCTTTCCAGTGCGTTGCGCTCGTCGGTAAGCTCCGCCTCAATACAGCGGGTATCCTCGGGGGTAAACTCGGGGGTGAACTCAGGCGGCGCAAAGCCGCTCTCTCCACACAGAGATATACTCTCTATCCCCGTAATATTCAGCATCGTGATATTGCGGCAGCCGTTTACCAGCAGCCTGAACTTGTCGTCCTTTTCGGAATACTCTATCCTCACGGGGCGGCATCTGAAGCGCCTGAAGGTCCCTTTTGCGCTGTGGTAGGCTATCTCTGCTGCGCATTTCGATCTTACTGCGCTGAGAGCCGTCCTGAAAACCTCTATGTAATGCTCGTCCTCAAAGGGGTCGCCGTCGGAATATTTATCGAACACCACTATATCCTCGGGACGGAAAAGCGGCTGCACATCCTCCAGAAAGCTGAGATCCAGCCCGAAAAGCCGCATCCTCGGGTCGAGGGACACCGCCTTCAGCCAGCGTTTCTGGAGCAGCGACAGCGGCTGTGACGGCTCGTTTACAAGCGGTGTTGAAAGATCATCCCGCAGCAGCTGCCAGCGACCCTCACGCAGTGCGGGGATGATGGCGAGAAAGCTCTCAGCGAAGGCGTTTTCATCACAGATATCCTTCATATCGCTCTCGGTAAGCTCCCCACGCACCGCCCTGCGGAGTATCTCCGCCACTGCGTTGTAGTAAGCACTGTATATCTCATGGAACAGCATCCTCACCGCCCCCTATCCCGTACATCTGATACATTTTCTCCATATCGCTGCGGAACTGATTTTCCACCGTCCTGTCGGAAAAGTCGAACTGTATTATCCTGCCGATAAAGGTGCGTATCCAGGGTATCATCTCGCCCGTGTCCTGCACCTCTGCCGTAAAGCGTGCGGTATGCACGTCAACACGCTCCACGCTGCCGCAGCGCTTTTCACGCAGCAGGCGGCGGTAGATATGCTCCTCACCCTCACCGATATACACGGTGAACTCCACGTGCTGCGTGGGCTTATCCTTTCCGCAGGATACTCCCCACATGCTTTCCTGCATGGTATCAAGCACCGTGCGCAGCTCATCAAAGCGCTCTGACACCTCGGCGGGAGTGATGCTTTCTATGTAATCAAGCCTGTATGACTTTATCTCGTGTACATCGCAGCTGTATGCCAGCAGCCAGCGTCTGCCGTTCTGAACGCTCACGAATATCTTCAGCGGAAGCACCTTCCAGGTGTACTGTCTGCCATCAACCCCTGATGCGACCGTTGCCTGCGGACGGTACTCCATCATGACATAGCGCTTGTCAGAGATGGCCTCCAGTGCGGCGCAAAGCACCTCGCTGTCAAGGGCGTGGGTGATGTAGTGGTGCTTGAAGCAGAAGATGTTCTCCGCCCCATGCAGCTTGTCACGCAGAAAGCTGCCCACAGCTCCGCACAGACCCGCCTCGGAGAAGAATTCCAGTGCGTCCACGTATTGTGACAGGTCATGGTCGTCGCCACGGAGATAGCGCACCGTCCTGCCCTCCTTTTCGATACGCACAAGACCAAGCTTTGCGTACTCGGACAGCTTTTTGCGCACGCCCGACTCGTCAAAAAGCATCGGCTCGATGAAATCCGCAGTGTACTCCGAAAGCCGCTCGGTAAGCTGCGAGAGAGTAAGCGGCAGGTCAGGCTCCAGTATATCGAACAGCAGAAAATGCAGGGTGATGTCCCTGTCGGTGAAGCTGCAGGTCTTGAGAAGTCTGTACAGCGGGTCGCTGCTGCCGCTCCTGCTGTCGATGGACAGATACACGCTCTTTCCGCCCGCCGTCCGTGAGGACGCAGTATGCTCGCCAAGCACGCTCTCAAGCCTGCGGCGCTCGTTGTCGTAGGAGCGCCCGCTCTTTTCCGAGAACTCCTCACGGGTACGGAAGCCGTAGATGTAGAATTCCCTCATGTAGCTGCGTATCCTGCCAAAGCTCTTTACAAGCTCACTGTATGCCATGGCGCACCTCCTCCCTGCGTTTTTATGTAGATATTATACAACATATTCCCACGTAATGCAAGAAGCGATGATACAAAATGGCACAAACAGACAGATTTCAGCCTGCTGATTATTGACAAATAAACGATAATGTGGTAAAATAAACAGGTATGCAAGAAATACAAAGCATATAGTAACAATAAGAAAGGAACTTACCTATGAAAATTAGCTTTTCAACACTTGCATGTCCCGATTTTTCATGGACGGACATCTACTCAATGGCAAAAGACTTCGGTTTCGATGGAATCGAGATACGTGGTCTGGGTGCAGACATTTTCTCCGTAAAGGCTCAGCCCTTTACCGATGCTCAGCTACCTAACACCGTTGCAAAGCTAAAGAGCCTTAAGCTTGAAATACCGATACTCTCCTCCGCTGCCTGCCTTAAGTTCGCTGACAAGGCGGCAGAGACCGAACAGGAAATTACAGAATATATGGAGCTTGCCGAGAAGCTCGGCACATCCTTTATCCGTATCCTCGCAGACTTAGAGCCCAATCCCTGCGGCGAGGTGGATGACGATTACATAATCGCTCAGCTCAAGAAGCTGGCTGTTTCCGCAGAGAAGTACAATGTTACTCTCCTTGTTGAAACAAACGGCGTTTACTGCGACACAAAGCGCCTGAGAAAGGTGCTGGACGCTGTCGGCAGCCGCAAGGTAGCAGCCCTGTGGGATATGCACCACCCTTACAGATTTGCAGACGAACAGCCTGAGGATACCGTTGCAAACCTCGGCGAATACATAAAGTACACTCACACCAAGGACAGCGTCATCGTTGACGGAAAGGTGGAGTACAAGCTGATGGGCGAGGGCGATATGCCCATCAAGAGATGCCTTGACGCACTTAAGTCCATCAACTACAACGGCTATGTTTCCCTTGAGTGGGTAAAGCGCTGGGCTAACAACCTGTGCGACGCAGGCGTTGTAGTTCCCCACTACGCAAGCTATATGGAGCCTTACAAGGTACATCACAAGCACTCTCTGCAGGACAACATGCGCGGTACAGGCAAATATGTATGGCCCAAGGAAAGACTTCTCGACTACACCTTCCCCGACATTCTGGACAGAATGTGCGAGGAGTTCCCCAACCAGTACGCATTCCGCTACACAGAGCTTGACTATACAAGAACATACCCTGAGTTCAGGGACGATGTGGACAACTTCGCAAGAGCGCTCATCGCTATGGGCGTAAAGAAGGGCGACCACGTTGCTATCTGGGCTACAAACGTTCCTGCGTGGTATATCACATTCTGGGCTACCACAAAGATCGGTGCGGTTCTCGTTACAGTAAATACAGCATACAAGATCCACGAGACTGAGTACCTGCTCAGACAGTCGGATACACATACTCTCGTTATGGTTGACGGCTACAAGGACAGCGACTACGCAGCTATCCTCAGGGAGATCTGCCCCGAGCTTGCTACCTGCCCCAAGGGTGCGCTTGACTCCAAGCGTCTGCCCGTTCTGAAGAACGTTATTACAGTAGACTTCGAGATGGAAGGCTGCTACACATGGGACGAGGCAAACGAAAAGGCTAAGGAGATCCCTTACAGCGAGGTAGAGAAGGTCCGCCGTACCATCAACAAGCACGATGTCTGCAACATGCAGTACACATCCGGTACAACAGGCTTCCCCAAGGGCGTTATGCTGACCCACTACAATGTTGTAAACAACGGTAAGGCTATCGGCGACTGCATGGACCTCTCCACCGCCGACAGAATGATGATACAGGTTCCCATGTTCCACTGCTTTGGCATGGTACTGGCTATGACAGCATCCATGACCCACGGTGTTACCATGTCGCCTATCCCCGCATTCTCTCCCAGAAAGGGCCTTAAGTGCATCAATCAGGAGAAGATAACCTGCTTCCACGGCGTACCCACGATGTTCATCGCTATGCTGGGTCACGAGGACTTTGAAAAGACCGACTTCTCCCACATGAGAACAGGTATCATGGCAGGCTCTCCCTGTCCCATCAAGAC